>JBKPEY010000113.1:0-1841 GCA_046744405.1 Actinomycetota bacterium | reverse complement strand
ATGTCGACGATCTTCGGTCAAGATCTGCTGGCGGAGTCGCGCGAGTACGTGGTGCGGACTGTTCTCGGCCTGCCGCTGAGCAAAGTGGAGAGCGCGAGTACTGGTGATCTTGTCACACGGGTCACTCGTGACGTGAGCACCATGAGCATGAGCGTCCGTTTCGGCTTGCCTGAATCAGTGATCGCTGGAATGACGACGCTGCTGACTGTGGTCGCCATGCTGGTGAACTCATGGTTGCTAACCCTGCCATTGCTGCTGACAGCGCCTTTGTTGATCATCGCCGCGAGGCGTTATGTGAAGCGAGCGCCGAAGGGTTACATCACCGAGGGCGGCACGTACTCACAGATCAACTCGACCTTCACCGAGACGGTTGAGGGTGCCCGAACGGTCGAGGCCCTCGGCTTGCAGCGCGATCGGATCGAGAGCGGTGATGGAGACATTGCGATCTCCGCACAGGCCGAGCGCTACACCATGAGCCTGCGCAACCTGTTGTTCCTTGTGATCGGTTTCGTCTATGACATGCCGCTGGTCCTGGTGCTGATCTTGGGGGGTATCGGTTATGCGAATGGCTGGTTGAGCCTGGGACAGATCACGGCTGCGACGCTGTACGTGCAGGCGCTGGTGGAGCCGCTCGACCGGCTGATCCGCAACGTGGACCGGCTGCAGGTTGGCATTGCCTCGACTTGCCGGCTACTGGGAATTGCTGCCGTACCACAAGATCGTGAGGTGGGCGACCGGCTGCCTGACGGCACTCGGTTGATCGGTCGCAACCTCCGCTTTGCCTACTACGAGGACCAAGACGTGCTGCATGGAATTGATCTTGCCCTGCAGCCGGGGGAGCGGTTGGCCATTGTCGGGCCGAGCGGCTCGGGTAAGTCGACGCTGGGCAGGTTGTTGGCGGGCATCAACAGGCCGCGTACCGGATCGGTCACGGTGGGTGACGTGGAGCTCACGGAGCTGCCGCTACCAGTGCTGCGTACCGAGGTCGCTTTAGTGACCCAGGAACATCACGTATTCGTCGGAACGGTACGGGACAACATCATCTTGGCTCGCGAGTCATCAGCCGATGACGTGGTGATCGAGGCGCTGCGGACCGTTGACGCGTGGGACTGGGTGCAGCGATTGCCGCAGCAACTCGGTACCATGCTGGGTTCTGGTCACCAGAAACTGACACCGGCGCAGGCCCAGCAGGTGGCGTTGGCGCGGCTGGTGGTTGCGGACCCACACACCCTGGTGCTGGACGAGGCAACTTCGTTGATCGACCCGCGTACGGCTCGACATCTCGAGGGCTCGATGGCCGCATTGCTTGCGGACCGCACTGTTGTCGCGATTGCGCACCGGTTGCATACCGCGCACGATGCCGACCGGATCGCAGTTGTGATCAATGGCCGGATCGTGGAGCTAGGCAGCCATCATGAGCTGGTGGCAGCGGAGGGTGAGTACGCGCGCCTTTGGCGGGCCTGGACTTCGTAACTGCGTTTCTCTGTCCCCATCCTCCTCATCCGTTTCTCCGCACACAGCCACAAATGACGTCCAAATGCGGCCCTTGGGGGCTTCATTTCTCTCCGCACAAGGCCATGGATGTTGTTCACCACAGCTGTGCTGAGCTTCCGTCATCCACAGCCGGCTGAATCGGTAATCCACAGATTTTCCGGCACTTCATGGTCCGCGGCTAGAGCCGAGTGGCATTCGTGGAGTTGTGCGTAGAAACAGACTCCGAGAGGCCCGAATCGCCCAGCATTCGTGGACTTGTGCGGAGAAACGCCATCAGAGACCGAGTAAGGCGCCAGCCCAGGCGTAACGACCGAACCTGGGGGTGACCTCGCGCGCCGTCACCGATA
>JBKPEY010000642.1:0-7240 GCA_046744405.1 Actinomycetota bacterium | reverse complement strand
TACACGGCGGCGGGCGCAGGCGGTCCCAGGCGCCTTCGCCGCACCAGGCCGTCGGCTTCGAGCTCGCGCAACCGCTGCGCGAGGACGTTCTGGCTCATCTGCGGCAGCCCGCGGTGCAGGTCGGAGTAGCGCTTCGGGCCGAAGACCAGCTCCCGCACGACGAGCAACGCCCACCGCTCGCCGACCGCGTTCAGCGCTCGCGCGATGCCGCAGGGGTCGTCGAACAGCCGCTTCTTGCTCATGCACCCGAGTGTACTTGACCACAGGAGTGAATGCTCCTAAATTAGGAGTATGAGCACTGTGACCTCCGCCGACGGCACCGTCATCGGCTACACACGGCACGGCGACGGCCCCCGGGTGATCCTGGTCGGCGACGGTCTCGACGACGGAACGGAGAACGCCCCACTCGCCGAGGCGCTGGCCGCGCACCGTGCTCAACTAATCCGTTCGCAACACCGCGAGAAGGAATCGAACCCATGGGAAAGCTCGCGATCGAGACGAGAGGGTTGAAGAAGAGCTTCGGCACGACCCACGCGGTCGCCGGTGTGGACCTGGCCGTGAGCGCCGGGGGCGTGTACGGCGTGCTCGGTCCGAACGGGGCGGGCAAGACCACCACGATCCGCATGCTGGCCACGCTCCTGCGCCCCGACGCCGGAGAGGCGCAAGTGCTCGGCTACGACGTCGTGCGTGACGCCCAGGCGGTGCGGAGCGGGGTGGGCCTCACCGGGCAGTTCGCGTCGGTCGTCGAGGACCTCACCGGGGTGGAGAACCTGTTGCTGCTCGCCAGGCTGCTCGGCTACTCACGCCGCCGAGGCAGGCAGCGGGCGACCGACCTGCTCGACGCGTTCGGTCTTGCCGAGGCGGCCGACCGGCAGGTGAAGAAGTACTCCGGCGGGATGCGCCGGCGCATCGACATCGCGGCGAGCCTGGTCGTCACCCCCGAACTGATCTTCCTCGACGAGCCCACGACCGGGCTCGACCCGCGCAGCAGGAACCAGGTCTGGGAGATCGTCAGGGGCATGGTCGCCGAAGGCGCCACCGTGTTGTTGACCACGCAGTACCTCGACGAGGCCGACCAGCTGGCCGACCGGATAGCGGTGATCGACCACGGGAAGGTGATCGCCGAGGGCTCGAGCGGCGAGCTCAAGGCATCGGTCGGCGCCGGCTCGCTGCACGTACGGCTACGTGCGCCCGAGCAGCGGGCCGAGGCCGAACGGGTCCTCGCCGGCGTCCTCGAGGTGCCGGCCGAGCCGTCCGCCGACCCGGCCGCGCTGTCCGCGCGGATCTCCGACCCCGAGCGGGTCGCCCGTTCCCTGGCCGAGCTGTCCCGCAGCGGCATCGACGTCACCGAGTTCGCGCTCGGTCAGCCGAGCCTGGACGAGGTGTTCCTCACCCTGACCGGACACGCCGCCGAGGAGACACCCGAGGAGGATGCCGCATGAATGCCACGACCGCGGAGCAGGCGTCGGCGCCGGTCACCGAGGACGCGCTGCGCAGTGTGCTGTTGGCCGGTGAGCGGCCGTCTCGCCCCGGCCCGGTGCTCACCTCGTTGACATTCGGCTGGCGGGCGCTGCTGAAGATCAAACACGTGCCCGAGCAGCTCGTCGACGTGACCCTGTTCCCGATCATGTTCACGCTGATGTTCACCTACCTGTTCGGCGGCGCGCTCGCCGGGTCGACACAGGCGTACCTACAGTTCCTGCTGCCCGGCATCCTGGTGCAGGCGAACGTCATGATCACCATGAACACCGGCATAACGCTGAACACCGACATCCAGAAGGGGGTGTTCGACAGGTTCAGGTCACTTCCGGTGTGGCGACCGTCGCCGCTGGTCGGCGCCCTGCTCGGCGATGTGATGCGCTACTCGATCGGGTCGGCGATCGTGATCACGCTCGGACTGGTCCTAGGGTTCCGGCCGGAGGGCGGCGCCGTCGGCGTGGTGCTCTCGGTGGTGCTGCTGCTGGTGTTCTCGTTCTGCCTGTCGTGGCTGTGGACGATGCTCAGCCTGATCCTGCGCACGCCGAACTCGGTGGCGGGGGTCAGCATGATGGTGATGTTCCCGCTGACGTTCGTGAGCAACATCTTCGTGGACCCGAAGACGATGCCCGGGTGGATGCAGGCGGTCGTCGAGGTCAACCCGATCACCCACCTGGCGACCGTGGTACGCGGCCTGATGGACGGCTCGGTGCCCGCCGGGGAAATCGGCTGGGTGCTCGTCTCGTCCGTACTTCTCGTCGCGGTCTTCGGTCCCATCACCATGGTCCTCTACCGCAACAAGAAGTAGATGCCGCTACCGCGAGCACTTGGTCGAAATCAACTCCGACAACCCGGCCCACTCGGCCAACGCCATCACCGGTACCAGGCCCGGACACGACAAGGAGAGACGAATGAGCACCATCCCCAAGAACAACTCGGAAACCGTTGCGCACACGCCCGGGCGGGCGACCAGCATCGGGGTCTGGATTCTGCAAGTCGTGCTGGCGGCGATAATCGCCGGCGGCGGAATCTCGAAGCTCGCCGGCGACCCGGTCATGGTGGACATGTTCGCCGACATCGGGGCTGGCCAGTGGCTCCGGTACCTGGTCGGAGCGCTGGAGGTCGCGGGAGGGGTTGGACTTCTGATCCCGGCTCTGGCGGGCCTGGCCAGTCTCGGGTTGGCGGCATTGCTGACCGGTGCTGTCATCACCGATCAGTTCGTGCTCGAGCAGAGCCCTTGGCTGCCGCTCGCCCTTCTCGTCGTGGCGGCCGTGATCGCAAGGGCGCGGTGGTCGCGCACCGAGGCCGTCGTCGGCACGCTGCTCAGGCGCTGAGACAAACCTCTCGAACGGAGATGTGAGATGAACGAGATGGCCTTTCGCGTGACATCAAACGATGGCACCACCATCGCCTACGACCGGAAGGGAAGCGGCCCGGCTGTCGTCCTGGTAGGCGGCGGACTGGACGACGGAGCCGAGAACGCTCCCTTGGTACCTGCTCTCGCCGAGCACTTCACGGTTTACAACTATGCCCGTCGGGGACGCGGCGCGAGCGGCTTCACCGAGCCCTACGCCGTGGAAAGGGAGATCGAGGACCTGGATGCGTTGATCGCGGAGGCGGGCGGCTCGGCACACCTGTTCGGGGCGTCCTCTGGTGGCGCTCTGGCGCTGGAAGCCGCCGCGGCCGGGTCAGCCATCGACACGATCGCCGTCTGGGAGGTGCCATATGCGGTCGGAGACGACATACGCCCGCGATTCGAGGAGTACATCGCGGACACCCGACGCGCCTTCGACGCCGGGCGAGACGAGGAGGTTCTCGAACTGTTCATGCGCGTGACCGGCGCCTCCGACGACAACATCGCGGCCAGGAAAGCGGCAGGCAAGCAGACGGCGCATTGGGCGCATTCGGTCGCCCTCGCGCCCACGCTGGTCCACGACAGCGTCTTCCTCAACCGCTACCAATTGCCGGCCGATCGACTGGCAACGGTCACCCAACCGGTCCTGGTCACCACCGGAGGACCGATCACGGCCCCCTACATGGCAGGCCTGCCCTCGGACTTCTTCGACCGCGCAGCCGACGAGCTTGCAGACCTCCTACCCCACGCTCAACGGGAGACCCTCGAGGGGCCGGATCACGTCGTCGACCCACAGACCGTCGGCCCGCTGTTGCTACGGTTCTTCAGCAGCGAACACTGAGGGGCCCGCGAGGTGTTGCGGGAAGACCAATTAGGCACCGCGCAAGCAGATCTTCGTCGCGCCAGGGACACGGGGCGGACAGGTGGTGTCGAGGTTGATGTCGTCGGCGGCATCACAGGCCTGATCCTGGGCGTGCTCGTCACCAACGTCTTCGTCGCCACGCAAGGCCGGGCCGTCGTACTGACCTGGGCTTCAGTGGGACTCGATCTGGCCTACTCGCGGCTCATCGGCTCCGTCGTCGGTCGTACCCCGCACTCCGGGCCGCCTCAGTACCGCCCACCGAACCCCTGCGCAGCACATGACCAGGCACCTCGGTAGGGCCAGTGATTCCGGGCTGTGGTCGCATGCGGTCACCGTTCCCGGGCGGTGGCCCGGTGCCGAAAGTCGTGCCCACGGCGTGCTCACGTCAGGAGTGCCACCGATGACGCAGCCGCGTTCCCGGGTCGACCTGTACGCGGCGATCCGACGGGATGCCCGATCTGGGATGTCCAACCGCGCGCTGCAGCGCAAGCACGGCGTCGGCTTCCGAACCGTGACAGCGGCGCTGGAATCTGCATGGCCGAAGGAGAGAAAGCAACCGCCCAAACGCGGCTCACGGCTTGACGCGTACCGAGTGGTGATCGACGACTGGCTGCGCTCGGACCTCGACGCGCCGCGGAAGCAGCGACACACGGCGAAGCGGATCTTCGATCGCCTGCTTGACGAACATGACGGGGCCGGGGTGGTGTCGTACTGGATGGTCCGCGAGTACGTCGCCACCCGACGCCGTGAGATTCGCGTCGAGGTCGGACGGGAACCTGCCAACGCGTTCATCCCGCAAGAGCACCTCCCGGGCCGCGAGGCCGAGGTTGACTTCGGCGACGTCGCCATCCGCCTGCGCGGCGAGCTCGTAACCTGCGCGCTGTTCAGCCTTCGGCTCTCCTACTCGGGCAAGGCCGTGCACAGGGTCAGTGCCTCGGCTGGGCAGGAAGCCTTCTTCGAGGGTCACGTCCACGCCTTCAACGTGCTCGGCGGGGTGCCGACCGGGAAGATCCGCTACGACAACCTCAAGGCCGCCGTCGCGAGCGTGATCGGGTTCTCCCGCCAGCGGGTCGAGGCCGACAGGTGGACCGCCGTCCGTTCCCACTACGGCATCGAAGCCTTCTATTGCCAGCCCGGAATCCAAGGTGCGCACGAGAAGGGCGGCGTCGAGGGGCAGATCGGCTGGTTCCGACGCAACCACCTCGTCCCTATCCCCGAGGTCGACTCCCTAGACGAGCTCAACGCTATGGTCGACGCCTGGGACGAAGCCGACGATGCCCGGCGGATCGGGTCCCGCGCCCGCAC
Source organism: Actinomycetota bacterium (assembly GCA_046744405.1). Lineage (GTDB taxonomy): Bacteria > Actinomycetota > Actinomycetes > Propionibacteriales > Propionibacteriaceae > Microlunatus. Next base: position 2,243 of record JBKPEY010000642.1, on the reverse strand, counting down.
GGTCGGGGAACACTTCGCCACCGAGCAGCCACTCCTCGCGCCCCTTCCGACCGAGCCGTTCGAGACCGGCCGCTGGTTCACCCCGCGCGTGGACCGGTACGCCCAGGTCACGGTCCGGATGAACAAGTACTCCGTGCCCGCGCGCATGGTCGGCCGTCAAGCCCGGGTGCTCCTGAACGCCAGCGACCTGGTCGTGTTCGACGGCAGGACCGAGATCGCCCGCCACGAACGGCTCATGACCAAGGGCTCGACCCGGGTCGACCTGGACCACTATCTCGAGGTCCTCCTCCGCAAACCGGGCGCGCTACCCGGTGCGAAAGCGCTGGAGCAGGCCAGGGCATCCGGACGGTTCACGCCCGTTCACGACGCCTGGTGGGCCGCGGCCTGCAAGGCCCACGGTGACGCCGACGGCACCCGTGCCCTCATCGAGGTCCTGATGCTGCACCGGCACCTTCCATACGACCACGTCGTCGCCGGACTCGCGACGGCGCTGCGTGCAGGCGCGCTCACCGCGGACGCTGTCGCGTTGGAAGCGCGCAAGTACAACGACACAGCAGATGGCGGAGCCGACGACACGACAGCGGACCACCAGTCCCTGATGAGCGGCGACAGGGCACGCGGAGAAGGCGAGATCCCTGCCGTGCGATCGCTGACCGAGCGCCGGCTCCGCGCCCACATCCCGGCCGACACTCGGCCGCTGCCGAGCGTGGAGAAGTACGACCAGCTGTTGGCCAGCCGACGTGACACCCCGAACGAAGGAGCCGCACCGTGACCACCAAGCGCCGTGGAATGACCGAAGAAGCAGCCGACGCCGCGATCGACCAAGCGTGCCGGATGCTGCGAATGCCCACCATCCGCAACTCCTTCACCGACTACGCCGACCGGGCAGGGCGTGAGCAGATGTCTTACCGCGGGTTCCTCGCCGAACTATTGCTTGCCGAGTGCGACGATCGCGCCCGACGCCGGTCCGAACGCCGGATCAAGGCCGCCAAGTTCCCCCGCGAGAAGTCCCTGCGGGCCTTCGACTTCGACGCCAACCCCAACATCGATCCCGCCGTGATCCACACCCTCGCCAAGTGCGAATGGGTCCAGAAGGGACAGCCGCTGTGTCTGATCGGGGACTCCGGCACCGGCAAGTCCCATCTGCTGATCGCACTCGGCACCGAGGCCGCCATGGCCGGCTACCGGGTCAAGTACACCCTGGCGACCCAGCTTGCCAACGAGCTCATCGAGGCCGCCGACGAGATGACGCTGGCGAAGACCATCGCCCGCTACGGCCGCGTCGACCTGCTGTGCATCGACGAACTCGGCTACATGCAACTCGACCGCCGCGGCGCGGAACTCCTCTTCCAGGTCCTCACCGAGCGTGAGGAGAAGGCCTCGGTCGCGATCGCGTCCAATGAGTCCTTCGGCGGCTGGACCAAGACCTTCACCGACCCCCGGCTATGCGCAGCCATCGTCGACCGACTCACCTTCGGCGGCACCATCCTCGAGACCGGCACCGACTCCTACCGTCTGGCCCAAGCTACAAAGCAGCGGACAACCTGACACCCGTCGGGCGCGGAAGCGGTGTCGACGCAAACCAACATCCGCGGCACCGACACGTGCCCGGCGGTGTCAGAACTCGCCAATAAGCGGCGTCGGACGGAACCTCCGCAGCCACCGTGCCGATCTTGAGCAACCTTTTAGCAGGGTCGTACGTGAGCTCTTCGGGCATTGCCGTTATTGACGTCAGTGCGCGGATACGTCGCTCGTCTTCTGGCGGAAACCGGACGTCGCTGTGACCCTCCATGCCGAACCCACTGCCGAAGGTTTGTGCCCATATGAGCTCCCTACCAACCTCGACCGCTCGACGCCACAAGTCAGCGTCGCGAGTTATTGGGACCCGCATACCCGGCGTCACCAGTTCGTCTCGGAACATCTCCGTGTAGCCGAAATGGCCCGTGACGCCGGCCACATATGCGAGGACATCTTCATCTGAGACCGAGGACCCGAATGCGGTGCCCAGCGCATTTCCTAGGCCCCGCGCTAAATTAGCGGTTCCATCTGCGTGCAGGAAAGGAAGAGCGCGGCCACCCTCGGATCCCTTGAAGTAATGCATGTCGGGAATCAATCCGCTGAATACTAGACCTGGACCGCGACTGACAGTCGCTGAATGTAGTTCGACAACATAAACCTGGCCTGGCACACGTGCGGCCCAAAGTGGTGGACGTGGCCTATGTAGAAGGCGAGCATCGGGGATG
>JBKPEY010000220.1:0-2759 GCA_046744405.1 Actinomycetota bacterium | reverse complement strand
CCGGTTCTCATCAGACGGCTGGCGACTGGTAACAGTACTTCGTCGCCAAGTTAGTGGCATGCGCCCGCCGACTCCGGCCCTCGAATACACCTTCTTTTGGGAGAAGAGCTAGATTTCCGCAGCCGGTCCAATGCCGCTCGGCGGGAATTCAAATCGTATTTGTCATGGGTGTGATGTGATAAGCATTGGGCCCTCGCAGATATGGACCCGGGCTTTGCACCAATGACGGACACATGGCGCGCAAGCTCGATAGCACAACTAAGCGCGCGCGCCCCGCGAAATCCGCAAGCCCGGGACCCATCTACGCTGTGGCCCATGCCCTCGCCCCCAGGGACGCAGCACGATCCCCACGAGCATGACCAGCGGAACGTCCGCGCGGTAGACCTGATCGCGGATCGTTACGTTGATGCGTGCGTAGCGCGCTACCCCGAGACAGCAACCTTCTTGGGCATCCACGATCATGACGACTCCTGGAGCGACTACTCGCCCAGCGGCCTGGCCGATCGAGTCGCCCACATCCGAGAGACGATCGCCGCCCTGCACTCAGCGGCACCCTGTGATGAGCGCGAAAACACCGCGAAGGAAGCAATGCTCGAACGACTCGGCCTGGAGGTCGAGCTCTATGAGGCCCATATCACGGCGTCCCGAGTGAGCGTCATCGGCGGCCAAGCACAAGAGATCAGGTCGATCTTCGACCTCATGCCGACCGATTCCGATGCTGCCTGGCACAACATCGCCACCCGGTTGCGTACCGTCCAGCGCCCGCTCAGTCAGGTCCGGGAGACCTTGAGTACCGAAGCCCGTGACGGAAACATCTCCGCCGTCCGCCAGATCAATGCGACCATCGATCAGATCCGGTCCTGGACAGGGGAGACCGGCGAGGATGACTTCTTTGCCGGGTTGGTTGCGCGAGCTCCACAGCAGGACGCACTGCGGGCCGATCTCAACATTGCAGCCGATGATGCACGCCGGGCATTTGCGGAGTTTGCGGACTGGTTGGAGATATCACTGGCGCCGCTGGCTCCGGGCCTTGATGCAGTCGGGGAGGAGCGGTACGCGCTGGACTCCCGATACTTCTTGGGAGCAGTGATTGACCTCAACGAGACCTACCAGTGGGGATTCGAGGAATTACATCGCATCCAGCAAGATCAGCGGGCCATTGCACAGGACCTGGTGGGCGAGCCGAACATCAAGGCGACGTACGAGGCACTGGACCAAGATCCAGCGCGTCGAATCGCGGGGGCGGAGGCGTTCCGCTCGTGGATGCAAGACCTCGCCAATCAGGCAGTTGCCAACCTTGCAGGCAAGCACTTCGACATCCCTGATCCAGTCAAGAGGATCGAATGCTGCATCGCCCCAACGCACGACGGCTCCATTTACTACACCGATCCGGCAGAGGACTTCTCTCGTCCTGGTCAGATGTGGTGGGCGGTGCCCGAAGGGATCGACACCTTCTCAACCTGGAAGGAAGTCACCACTGTCTACCACGAGGGCGTGCCCGGCCATCACCTGCAGATCGCCCAGAACGCCTACCGCTCGGAGCTGCTGAATCGGTGGCAGCGCAAGCTCTTCTTCTGTTCAGGGCACGGTGAGGGTTGGGCGCTGTACGCGGAGCAGCTGATGGACGAACTGGGATATCTGGATCCGGGTGATCGAATGGGCATGCTCGATGCCCAAGCCTTCCGGGCGATCCGAGTGATCATCGACATCGGGATGCATTTGCAGCTGCAGATTCCGAAGAACAACCCGTGGCAGTTCCGACCGGGCGAGCGCTGGACTCCAGACGCTGGGTTTGAGTTCATGATGGACAACTGCTCGACAGACGAGCCCACACTGCGTTTCGAACTCGATCGATACCTTGGTTGGCCGGGACAGGCGCCCTCCTACAAGGTAGGTGAGCGGATCTGGCTCGAGGCGCGGGAGGATGCGCGTCGGCGACAGGGCGCGGCCTTCGATCTGAGCAAGTTCCATGCCGACGCTTTGAATCTCGGGCCACTCGGTCTGGATCCACTCCGCGCTGCGCTCGCCCGGATCTGAGCGTCAGTGACTGATCAAGTCAGGCTTGTCCTCGCGTCCGCTTCTGAGGCACGGCTCAGAACGCTGCGTAACGCAGGACTTGATCCTGAGGTCATCGTTTCAGGCGTGGACGAGGACGTAGAGCCAGCTAATGGAGTGCGAGCGTTGACCGCACGGCTTGCCGAAAGGAAAGCGCAGGCCGTCAGCTCTCGAATTGATCATCAATCGGGTACGACGGTGGTGATCGGCTGCGACTCTTTGCTCGAGCTCGAAGGCATGGCCTACGGCAAGCCGGCAACACCGGCCGAGGCGGCGCGACGCTGGCAACTAATGCGCGGTCGCTTCGGTCTGCTACATACCGGTCACCACGTGATCCTCCATGAAGCGTCAGCAATCACCACCCGAACCGCAGTTGCGTCGACGCTCGTGCACTTCGCAGAGCTCACTGATGAGGAGCTCGAGGCGTACGTAGCGACCGCTGAACCTCTGCACGTCGCCGGCGGATTCACCATTGACGGTCTCGGCGGTGCGTTCGTCGCTGGCATCGAGGGTGATCACCACAATGTGGTCGGCATCAGCTTGCCGCTGCTCCGAACAATGCTGAATGAGCTCGGCATTTCCTGGCCGAGCCTGTGGCGAGTCACCTGAAGGGTTGCTGAAGGACCGTCGTTGTCAGCCGGCGTTGGCGCCTCTGACGTCCAAGACTGGACTAGCCCGGGATTCCACGGGCTTTCATCGACTGG
>JBKPEY010000001.1:0-2849 GCA_046744405.1 Actinomycetota bacterium | reverse complement strand
GCGCCCCGTTGACTTCACCTTTCCCGGCGCCTACTTCAAGCGCGGCGGGGCGGAGGTCCACGTAGTCGTGGAGATCGAGCCGGATCGAACCGCCCAGCTGCGTCCGAAGTGGTCGGAAGAGGAGCTGCGGACTGGCTATGTGGTGCACTTCGCGCTCCGCGTCGACTCGCTGGATCCCTATCAGAGGGCCTTGGCTGAACGGGATCTGCAACCGGTCGGCGGACCCCGTATCCGAGCCGACCACGTTGAGCAGATCTACCTCGCCGACCCGGACGGGTACGTCGTCGAGCTCATGTGCTTCCACAACGAGGCGACCGCCAACCGACGTCGCGCCGAGCTCGCCACGAGCGGCGAGAGCGTACCCATCGCGCCGGATCACAAAGGGTGCTGACATCACCGGGATCGAAGGTCACGGCTAAAAGGGTGGGCAGCCAATCGAGCTGCTACGGCTCGGCCGGGAAGACGATTGGGGGTCAGTAGCGCTACTACCTTGCGCTTGAGCGGGCTTGAGACGGTAAATTGTCGCCCCACACGCCGCGCACCACGAGGCCCAACGGAGAACGCCCTTGTCGTCCACCACTGCCCTGTCTGGCCGCATTCACAGCACACGTCACAGGCGCGTCCTTCTTAATCTAACCGTGGTCTCCGTTCTCGGACTCGTCCTCGCCTTTTCGGCTTGCGGGTCCCCTTCATCGACCTCGAGCGCCGACACTCCAAGTAGTAGCTCCATGACCAGCTCTGGGCGCTCCAAAATCAAGGCCGACTGCTCCTCGCAGGCGATCCTGTCGGCCCTGCCGGGTGGTGCGACCATGCAGGAGTTCACCTGCGCAAAGGTCGGCGACACCGAGTGGGCGGCTGCGCGTGTGAGCCCGGGCGATACCGTCTTCTTCTTGCAGTGGAACGGCACCAAGTGGAACGCCGAGGACTCCGAGGCCGTCTGCGGCACCGCATCGGCGGGCCTGCCCAAGTCGCTGCTGTCCTACTGCGCGGCGGGCCCGTCCTCGTCTCCGACGACGCCGGCCACCCAGGCTTGCACGTCCGAGGCGATCCTTGCCGCGCTCCCGTCCGGCGCCACGATGCAGAAATTCACCTGCGCCAACGTCGGTGGCAAGTTGTGGGCCGCTGCGCGTGTTAGCCCGGGCGATACTGTCTTCTTTTTGCGGTGGAACGGCACCAAATGGAACGCCCAGGACTCCCAGAGCATCTGCGGCACCGCATCGGCGGGCCTGCCCCAGTCGCTCCTTTCCTACTGCAAGGCGGCCCCGTCCTCGTCGCCGACGACGCCGGCCACCCAGGCTTGCACGTCCGAGGCGATCGTTGCTGCGCTCCCGTCCGGCGCCACGATGCAGGAGTTCACCTGCGCCAACGTCGGTGGCAAGTTGTGGGCCGCTGCGCGTGTTAGCCCGGGCGACACCGTCTTCTTTTTGCAGTGGAACGGCACCAAATGGAACGCCCAGGACTCCCAGAGCATCTGCGGCACCGCATCGGCGGGCCTGCCCCAATCGCTCCTGTCCTATTGCAAATAGTCCTGGTGAGCGGATGGTCCTCCGACAACGCCCGATTCGCTAGGTTTCTCGAAGCCCATCAACCGCTAATGTGTTGCGACCACCGTTAGAACCTCCCCCCAATACCGTTGGTCGTCGAGGATCGCTGCCCGGCTCACGGCCAGGTGATGCCGGTGAACTTGGCAGAGAATGCGTCGTGGCTGCGTCGGATCGACTCGATCTCCGGCAGCGTGGTGTGATCTTGTTCGAGCAACATGTAGTCGAGGTTGGGCAGCTTCGACGCAGCGTCGAGGAGATCTTGGATCGGCAGAATCCCGGTGCCGATCTCGGTGAAGCAGCGCGGATCTTTACGCTCCATGAAGAGCAGCTCGTCGATGTTTCGGACTGCGATACCACGCCATCGAAGAGATTAAGAGGTTGCGGAGCCTCATGCGGGAAGTCCTTCTGGTGCAGGAGAATCACGCGATCAGAGAACCGGCCCATCCACTCAATCGGGTCCTGCCCGCCCCGGTACATCCAGTACGTGTCGAGCTGGAGGTAGACCAACTTAGGGTCGGTGTTACCCAGAATCAGGTCGTAGACGTAGTCGTCGCCGATCCGCTGGAACTCCTGGAAGTGGTTGTGGTAGTAGAACCGCATCCCTCGCTGCCGGGCGAGCTCGCCCACTTCGTTGAACACCTCGCAGCGACGCAGCACAAAGTCTCGGTCCCCGGAGGGATAGAACTCGATGTCACAGCCGATCTGGGTATTGCCTAGCTCGGCCTGGTAGTCCAATGCGCGCGGCAGGATGTCGAGATGGAGCGGGTTGATGTGGCAACCCACGATGGAAAGGCCGAGCTCGCCAAGCTGACTGCGCAGTCGGGTGGACGGCACCCCAAATCCGACGCCGCGATCGTTGCGTGCGTTGTGGTTGGCAGCCTCCAAGCGAGTGAAACCGGCCTGGGCGATCTTGGCAAGGGTGCCCCAGGGGTCACTCTTCAGTGACTGCCGCACCGAGTAGAGCTGAAGTCCCATCCGTACATCCATGGCTGTGCCTTTCTTAGGTTTTGATCCTGGTGGCAGTGGTGCGATCGGCGATCACAGTGAGATCACAATGATGCCGGGCCTCGACACCTGCAGCTGATCGGTATCGCGGCACCGGCGCCGTCCGAGGCGACCTTGGGGACGCTGCATGCGATCCCAACTCCCGCCTGCGCGAATGCTGATTCGGTCAAACCGCCGGCGAGGCGATCAAAGCAGCGAGTGCGTTGAGCGCTTCTGGCACGAGCCGGTAGTACGCCCACTTGCCGCGCTGCGCCCGCGTCAGGATGCCTGCATCGACAGGATCTTGAGGTGGTGGGAGAC
>JBKPEY010000098.1:0-14903 GCA_046744405.1 Actinomycetota bacterium | reverse complement strand
GGGGCCGCCCTTGCCGCCGTCGGAAGTCTCGCGCGGCGTGAACTCGGTCCACGATCCGACATCGATCTTGTGCTGCTACACGATGGCAAGTCCTCGGGCAAGTCCTCGACCAAGATCGACATCCTGGCGAACGACCTGTGGTACCCGCTATGGGACGCGCGGGTCCGCGTTGATCATTCGGTGCGAACACCGGCGGAATGCGCCGAGGTCGCCGGACGGGAATTAAGCGCGGGAGTCGGTCTGCTCGATCTGCGGGTGATCACAGGTGACGAAGAGCTGGTAAAGGGTGCCCGCACGGCGCTGCTCAACAACTGGCGCGCCAACGCACGCAAACGACTGCCGGAGCTGCTGGCGTCGCTCGATGAGCGTCTGGATACTTTTGGTGACGCTGCCTATCTGCTAGAGCCAGATCTGAAGGAGGCACGCGGCGGCTTCCGCGATGTCTCAATGCTGCGGGCGCTTGCAGCCAGTTGGCTGACCGACCGGCCGCACGTCGGCATCAGGGAACCGTACGAGCGGCTGCTGGACGTCCGGGACGCCTTGCATCTGGCGTCTGGTCGCACGCTCGACCGCTTGATCTTCAGTGAAATCGAAGCAGTAGCCACTCGGCTGGGCTACCGGGAACCCGATGATCTTCGTCGTGAGGTGAGCCTGGCCGCCCGGCGTATCGGGCAGGCCGTCGATCTCACCGTACGAGCGGCGCGACAGGCTCTGCCACCGCGCCGGGTGCTCCCTTTCATGAAGCGAGAGCGCAAGCCCGACTACATTCGGGCCGACTACGGGTTGATCATCCACTCTGATGAAGTAGGCCTCGGCCCCGGAACGGACGCCGCCGATCCGGTCGTGGGCTTGCGAGCAGGAGCCCTGGCTGCACAGCGCGGGCTAATCCTCTCTCCGGTGACGGCTGACAACCTCGGCAAGCGTGGGCACGCACTGACGACGCCATGGCCGGAAGCTGCTCGAGAGGCGCTGCTCGAAATGCTGTCTGCAGGACCCAATGTCGTGCCGGTATGGGAAGACCTCGATCTGGCCGGATGCATCAGCAGGTGGATTCCTTGCTGGGAGCCGATTCGCGCCCGCCCTCAGCACAATCCAGTCCATCAACACACCGTGGACCGACATCTCGTGCAGACGGTGGCCGAAGCACAATCTCACCTCACCCGAGTCGATCGACCCGACATCTTGTTACTGACCTGCCTCTTCCATGACATCGGCAAGCTACCTGGCGGGGGTGTGCACCACGCCGACCGCGGAGCACCGATCGCTCGTGAGGCGGTTCAGGCGATCGGACTCAACCAAAGCGATGCTGAGCTGATCGAGCACCTGGTGAGAAATCACCTAACGCTCGCGGGACTGGCAACCAAACGCGATCATGCCGATCCAGCGACCTTGGATACTCTCGTCGAGGCAGTTCAGGGCCGGACCGACATCTTGCACCTGCTGCGCTCTCTCACTGAAGCGGACGCCCGAGCCGCCGGTCCAGCCGCCTGGACGCCCTGGCGAGCCCAGCTGATCAACAGCCTGGCCGATAACGTGGAGGGGCTGTTAGTCGACCGCACAACAAGGGTCGACGTTACCCAATTAGTTGATCTCGGTCTGGCACGTTCTGTGCAGCTGGACGGGAAGCCGCGGATTCGAGTGGAGACCCAGCCCGGTGGCGTGCAGCTGATCATCGCTGCCAAGGACAGGCTCGGGCTCTTCAGCGACACTGCAGGCTTGTTTGCCTCACATTCGGTTCAGGTGCGATCGGCAGTCCTGCACACGGTCGAGGGTGTGGCGGTGAACACCTGGCGCGTCGACAAGCAGCTGGCGACTGATCTGCCAGACACCGCGTACTTGATCAAGCAGCTGAGCCGCCTGGAGGCAGGTGAACCCGGCATTTTGGCTCCTGTGCAGCGCCGTGAGGCACGTGCCCACGGCAGCGGCGCAGTGTCCAACCCCTACGTTGAACTGGTCCCTGATGCCAGCGAAACCGCAGCTGTCATAGAGGTACGGACAGGTGATCGGGCCGGGCTGCTCTATGCCCTCGGTCGATCCCTCAGTGAGATCCGGCTGTCGATCCGATCGGCACATATCAACACTCTTGCCAGCCAGGCCATCGACACTTTCTACATCACCGAGGTGGAGGGCTCGGCGCCGAGCAAACAGCGTGCTCGAGAGGCCATGGCAGCGCTCACCAAGGCAGCAGGAATAGCCTCACCGCAGGCCACGACGGCATCGAGCTAAACCTTTCGGTTAGGTCCGCTCGGCGATCAGATCGTCCACTTCTGCTGAGGTCGGCGGTTGCGCGCCACGTCGGGAGCAGACGATCGAGGCGGCAGCTGCGCCACGTTCCAGCGACGCTTCGATTCCGAGCTCGAGCTTCACATATCCGTCGAGGAAGCCGGCCATGAACGTGTCGCCCGCGCCGACAGTGTCGACGACCTCGGTGGGAAACCCTGGCACACGGGTGATGTTTCCGCCGGACTCGATCGCAACCCCGCCACCTGGCCCAAGCGTTATCACGGCAAGTCCCAGACCGTACTGCTCGACCCACGTGCCAGCCAGCTCGACTGGATCACCACCGCCTTTTTCTCCCTCGCTGACCTCTGCCTTGGCGAGGAACTTGATGTCTTCATCACTTGCCTTGACGATGCCTTGACGCCGGCCAACCATCCGCAACCAGGGCTGCACCTTGTGCCAGTACGCGTCGGGATCGGTGATCACCGTCGGTCGTACGTTGATGTCGTACGAAACTCCGGCCGGCACGTCACGCATCCAGTCCAGGAGTACCTCCGCGCCCGGGCTGACGACACACGACAAGGAGGCGATGTGTAGCCAGTCATCGCTGGACAGCTGGGGCAGGTCATCGATTTGCCAGCCAAAGTTGGCTGTGTCGTTGAAGTGAAACGTGTAACTCGCCAAACCTTGCTCATCCAGACTTACGACCGCAATCGAGGTGGCTTGCGAAGACTCCGTTGCAAGGTCCAGCTTGACGTTTGCCTCCAAGATGTGCTGACGCAACTGACGCCCGAACGCGTCTTTGGAGATCCGGCCCAGGAAGTGGGTGTCGGCTCCAAGCTTTCCCAACGCGACAGCGGAGTTCATTGGGCCGCCGGCTGACAGAGCAAGCCAGGTCGAGCTGAACGAATCAGGGGTTCCGACTTCGGACTGGACCAAATCAATCAAGGCCTCTCCGCAGACCACGAAGCGAGTCATGGTCACAAACCTAGTGGTTGGAACTCTGCCGAGGTGGGTTAGCTGACGAGCTCACTCACTAGCCGGCCAACGGTGACAGATCAGCGTTCAATTCAGCCTGCATCTCGGCTTTGAGCTCTTGCCAGAGCGAGGGAGGAATTCCCCGTTCGCCGATGTCGCCGAGCAGTTTTCCCATCGAGTAATGGGGGTCGACCTGGGACACCCGCTCCCAGCAGCAGTTGACCAACCCGCCGTGGCCGGCGACCCAGGCGGCCATGCCAAGTAGGCAAAGCGGTGCCGCAGATAGCTCCGGTGGCACGCGTGAAACCACACTCCCCCATAATTGGATGTGCTTGTCGGCGTCACTGTCACTAATCCGCGCCCACGCCACGTCGCGGACATAAATGTTGTTCACCAGCAAGCTCAGCAGCAGACAGCTTCTCTCGTCGAGGGCAGAAGGATCGGCCATCACTGAATCAAGAATGCTGACCAGAACCCCGCCGGCTGCGACATGGTTATGGAACGGCTCTAGTTCAGCGAGGAGATCCTCCGCCAGCTCCAGGAGTCGGGGGTGCTCTGCCTCGGGCGGGCCGCTGACCGACGCCTCGAGCTCCCTCCGATTGGCGCGTACGCCGAGCCCGGCAAACACCGCCGCAGCCGTCATTGGATGGGAAGTGAGGTCATATGGCGTGCCTGAAAGAGGGCAGCACTCCTCCCCACAGGTCAGCGACCACCACCGACCGTGGCCGACGTAGAGCACGTCGGCCAGCTCGTGCTCAGCAAGCCGATCCATCAGCCGAGTCAGGAGCCGGTGAGCCGATAATGACGCCGCACTGTAGGCAACCAGCGCAAGGGCGTCGGCCTCTTCACGATCGGCAAGCGCATCGAGCCACTCCGCAAGCTCCTCACCGGCCGATTCAGGCGGCATATCGGTCCGCGTAGTAAGCCACACCCGGCCCGACTTGATGAAGACAGCGACTAGATCTTCGGATGGGTGGAACCCGATCATGTACGGGATGATGGCCAGCAGATCATCCGGCCGACGGACCTTGAGCCGAGGCGGCGCCTGCATCTGAGGCGGCGCCTGCATTTGAGGCGAGCGGCTGCGCCGCCGCTGAGCCCTTCTGCGTGCCGACTTTCTGTTTGCCGATTTCCTTGCCGATTTCCCGGAAGCTGCTTTCTGCGAAGCCGTCATGTCGAAAGCCTCCGTACGCGAGGCCAAATCGTGCGGCGAACTGCAAACCTGTGGATAGTCAGCAAGAGGGCGTAGCAAGTTGTGGACAACCTGGGGGTCGGCAGGGAAGCAATCCTGCGCTACCGTGGTCGGAAATGGACGAGCCCAGCGGTTCAGAGAGCACCGGCATGGGACCGACGCCCAGCGGGCCGTCCTTCGTCCCCTGGGCGCCCGCCCCCGGAGAAACGCCGCCTATTACGCCCTTCGCTAGGCCAACGCGTAACTCCGTGTCACCCGCCACGCGCGCCTCCAGGCGTGCCAACCTCATCAGTGTGGGCGTCATTCTTTTCGTGGCGATTGTGGTCATGATGGCAAGCCTCGTCGCGCGTCTTGCGGACACCCACATCAGCGCTCCGGGCGCCAGTAAGAAACCGATCCCTCAAGTCGCCACTCAGGGTGATCGGATCGAGTTCACCACGACCGAAGGAAGCGGCCAGTTGATCTTGCTGAGGCATTCCTGGGTGGGCTATGGGCAGGCGCCGCCAACGTCGGGGAGTTATCTCCGCGTGGATGTGGAGCTGATCTGCGACTCGGGCTCGGTCGACTACGACCCGTACAACTTCCAAGTCTTCGATCAAACCGGCCAGCTCTTCGAGACCGCGATCGAGGGGGCCGGCGACTCCATGTTGGAGACCGGCACGCTGCACGCCGGGGAGCGGGTTCGCGGCACCGTGGCCTTTGACATGCCGCGCAGCGAGGCGACGCTGCTGATGAGTGATGACACCAATCAGACCGTGACAGCGCTGAAGGTCCCTGACTAACCGACGCAGGCCTGCCAATCCTCGCTGTGCCAATAGGCTCAGCGCATACGGATCGCCCGCCGCCGTGCTTAGGAGAAGCGAGGGGACATGCTCTTCGTCCCCGAGTGCGGACGAAGTAGGTGGCGACGAAGCGCGATCCGCGTGGAGCGAGCGCAGCGAGCGGAGCAATTCGGTGGTCCAGCTGGAGGAACGGCACACTCGAGGATGGGACGTTCTGCGGCTCTCCACTGACGCTCTCACGGTGGAAGTCATTCCTGGATTAGGCGGAACCGTGACATCGCTGATGCGCCACGGGGATGGCGCCGAATTGCTCTGGTCCCCGCCCTGGGGGCTGCGGCCCCGTGGTAGCAGGTCACTGCCGGGCACACCTGAAGCCCAGATGATCGACAGTCTCACCGGCGGTTGGCAGACCTTGTTCCCCAACGGTGGCGACTCGGTGTTTATGCACGGCGTGGACTGGGGCTACGACGGAGAAGCTCGCCTGACCTGGATGGACTGGGACTTCACGGGGTCATCAATTCGGATGACTGGGCGTCTGATCCGCGCCCCATTCGAAATCACCAAGATCATTTCGGTCCGCGACCACGAGATCACTGTCGGTGAGACGTTACGCAACGTGGGCAAAGAGCGTATGGAGACCATGTGGGGGAGCCAGCTCATGCTCGGCGGTGCGTTGGTTGGCCGGGAAACCATCATTGACGCCGCTGCCGCGGTAGTACGCCCCGATCCACAGATCAGCCCGGGCACCAGCTACGACGACCTGATGCCGTGGCCGCGCTCACACGGATCAGAGAGCGTGATCAATCTCGGCCTCTTACCAGAGCCAGACACCTCAGAGACCAGACTGGCCTACCTCAGCGACTTTTCTCGCCCGCTGATCAGCATCAGCCGGCCATCGCATCCCGTAGGCATCGAGCTGGAATGGGATGCCGACGCCTTCCCCTATGTCTGGTATTCGATGGAAGCTGGTGGGCGGAGTGGCTTCCCTTGGTATCGCACTGGATACTTTCTGTCACTGACGCCGTGCACCAGTTGGCCGGCTCACGGGGTCTACGACGCACGCCGCATCTCGAACAGCACAGTCTTGATCGATCCCAGCGAAGTCTTGACAAGCTATGTCGCACTGCGCGTGCAACCGATCGACTGAGCGCTTATCTCTCAGCGAAGTTCTTTACGGATTACCAGCTTCAAGCCGGACCAGATCCGATCGATCGCGCAAACCTTGACGTCGACGAGCGCGCTGGCAGGCAGCACAATCTCCCGAATGACGTCCTCGGTCATGTCAGTCTCGATCTTGCTCGCACGCTTGGGCCAGGCCACCCAAATCATGCCATTCGGAGCGATCGCATTGATCAGGCCAGGCAGCCGTGAGGCGAGGTCCGCCTGTCGGGTGATGAAGATCAACACCAAATCGCGATGGCCGGTCAGCCGATGGCTGACTGTCACCCCTTCCGGTAGATCACCGAGAATGGCCTCGATGTCGGGCGGCGCCTTCAGGACCGCAATCGACATATCCGGCTTGATGCCCAGTTTCTGTGGCAATGGTGTGCCCGAATAACCGACAGTCATTGCTGACCTCCCGGTCAAAGCATGCACTGATCGGCCGTCAGAAGGCAGCCCAAATCGCCTCGCAGCGCTGGGCCAACTTGCGCAGCAGGTCCGCCTAGCGAGCCCAGCAATAAACCCAGCAATAAACCCAACTGGCAGATCGCCAGCTGTCGTGCTTGACTCGGCGACGTGACGGGACTGGAGGTTACCCACGCCGACGAGCCGCACTCCGGGGGTCTCGCAAACCGGCTCAACTGGCTGCGCGCCGGCGTCTTAGGCGCCAACGACGGCATTGTTTCGGTGGCGGCGATCGCAGTCGGCGTGGCAGGCGCAACCCGAGCGCTGGGACCGATTGTCGCCGCATCCGTTGCCGGTCTGGTTGGCGGAGCGATCTCGATGGCACTAGGTGAGTACGTCTCGGTAAGCAGCCAACGTGACAGTGAGCGAGCCTTGATCGCCAAGGAGAAAACTGAGCTGGCAACGATGCCGCAAGAAGAGTTGGCTGAGCTGACCAAGCTGTACCAGGACAAAGGATTAACTCCCCAGACTGCACGAAAGGTGGCCGAGGAGCTGACCGCAAACGATGCTCTGGCGGCACACCTTGATGCCGAACTCAACATCGATCAGACCGACATCGTAAGTCCATGGCGAGCCGCGTACGCCTCAGCCATCGCCTTCACCATCGGTGGCCTGCTGCCGATTCTGGCGATCATCTTTTTTCCGGCTTCGATGCGAGTACCGGCCACGTTCGCCACCGTCCTGTTTGCCTTAGCGATCACCGGCGCTACCGGCGGCTACCTCGGCGACAGTCCGATGTTGCGGCCTTTGGTTCGGGTTGTCCTCGGTGGCGCGCTGGCGCTCGCCGCGACATTCCTGATAGGTCGGCTGCTGGGCACCACAGTGCTGGCCTGAGCGGTAGCTCTGGGAGGGCGTCACTACAGCACGGGCTGACTCAAGCTCTCTGGTCCCCGGACTCCCCGTATCCGGTGTCTGGAATCTCAGTGCCGCCGGGCGGGTCTAGCGGACGATCTTGGTCGACATGCTCGGTATCCTCTGGCGGGTCTAGGGGATTATCCGAATCGACCTCGGGCGCGGGCTTGTCTGGCTTGCTGGGTGACTCATCGGGATCGACCAAGGGCTGCGATTCTCGAAAAGACATGGCTAGGCGAGCCTCCTCTCACTCACTGGAGGTTACCCGCCGCTATGTCGACAGCAGGAACTCAGGGAGACTGGTTTGGCTGCGCCAGGCACCCTGGACTCCACAGTGTTGCCGAATCGGGTGCCACCTCGAGACCAAGACACGGAAAGGTGACTGATGGCCGATCGGACGGCGCCGCGCCCTGGCTGGGCCGCCCTCGTGATGCTGCTGATGCTTGCCGGGCTCTGGGTTCTGGAGCTTCTTGATCAGCTGAGCGGCAACGAGTTGGACCAGCTGGGCATCCATGCTCGTGAAGTCGATGGCATGCCCGAGATCTTTACCGCTCCTTTCCTGCATGCGGGCTGGGATCACCTGATCAGCAATTCATTGCCGTTCTATGTCTTGGGGTTCCTCGTCTTACTGAGCGGCCTGGCTCGCTGGCTGGCATCCTCGCTGATCATCATCGTGGTCTCTGGGATGGCAGCCTGGTCCCTCACGCCGGCGCACACCATCATCCTGGGTGCTAGCGGACTGATCTTCGGCTGGCTGACGTACCTGCTTTTCCGTGGTATCTGGTCCAGACGTACTGGGCAGGTTGTCGTGGCGGTACTGGTGCTGCTGGTGTACGGCGGGCTGATTTGGGGGGTCTTTCCAGGCACCGCCGGCGTCAGTTGGCAAGCCCATCTGGGCGGCGCAGTTGGCGGTGTGATAGCGGCATGGCTGTTACATCGGCGAACCAGTCGACAGCTGCTAACGACGGCACCTGGCCGCCGCTATTAGTCAGCTCATATTAGCCAGCCCTATTGGCCAGCCCCTGTTAATCAACACCTCAATGACGCAGCCGGTAGAACCGCCAGAAAGCAAAATCCGCTAGCGGCAACACCTCCACGGAGGTGAAACCTGCACGCGTCGCATAGTCGGTCAGAACCGACCGGCGCATCACGGTGCCGGTTCCCTCTGAGGGTGTGGAAGATAGCCCGTCGGGTAGGCAGACCAGCGTGCTGTAGCCGTACATCGCCTGTTCGACCGGGTCGCCAGGGGCGAGGAACTCATCGGCAACGGCCTCATCCATGATCACGACTGCTCCGTCCGGGCGGACAGCATCGCGGATCGTTGCCAGCACCTGCACCGGACGCGGCATGTCGTGAATGCACTCGAAGGCAAAAGCGGCATCGAACGCCCCAAGCTCGCTCAACCCTTCCGCTCCCATCGCGGCGAAAGTTGCCCGATCTGAAACCCTTGCCGCCTCGGCATTGGCTCTCGCTGCTCGAATCGAAGGTTCATCAACATCAACACCGAGTACCGCTGCTGCGGGGTACGCGCGGGCTAGCGCGATCGCCGACCAGCCGGCACCGCAGCCGACATCGACGATCCGCGCGCCGGGTCGCTGCAACACTGCGTGAACATCCGGCACTGTGCCGAGAGCAGGAGTCAGCGCCGACTCAAACCATGGCCTGTTGAGCGCAGCTTGCGACTCGCGCGCATTGTCACCAAGTTCGGCCCAGCTGACCCCGCCACCGTTGCGGTAAGCATCCAGCAGCTTGTCCAGCTTCGCGCCGGCAGCGGCCAACATCCGCGGCAGAGCACCCAAGTAGTTGAGACTCTGGCGATCGGTCAACACCTCCGCCGCGCCTGGCGGCAGGGCGTATCGCCGGCGGAGCCGATCACCTGCAGCGTCGTCGAGGACCGTGAGGTTGCCGTAGACCGCCATCAGCTCCAGCCACTCGATCGCGTAGCGCGGCTGAGTCTTGGTTCGCTCGGCCAGTTCGGCTGCCGTCGCCGGCGCCTCAGCCAGAGCATTCAACCAGCCAAGGCGGTCACCGAGGTAAAGGTTGAAGGTCTCCATGGTGCCAAGTGCTGCGTGAAAGACCTTGTCACTAAAGGCGGTTGGGTCTGTTGGCGGTGTTGTCATGTGATTACTCCCCGGCAGCTGACACCTTGTCGCCGCCCGCAGCTACGGTGGGCCTCGGGTGCCCGTGAGACCACCCGGCTCGACTCGAGGAAGGACTGCTGGTGTCCAATCCGATCAAGGTAGCCGTTCTCGGATTCTGGCACGTTCATGCCGCCGAGTACGCAACCCGGACACATCAGCACCCCGACACCGAGCTTGTCGCCCTGTGGGACGACGACCCACAGCGCGGCCGGACAGCTGCAGAAGCCACCCAAACGGAGTTCGTTGATGATCTTGACCAGCTGCTCGGCCGCGACGATCTCGACGCAGTCACCGTCACCACTGCTACGACCGAGCATCACGCGATCATGCTTCGCGCCCTTGGCGCCGGAAAGCACATCTTCACTGAGAAGCTTTTAGCGCCAACCGTTGCCGAGGCATCAGAAATCGTCGAGGCAGCCGATCATGCCGGCCTCTCCCTGGTCGTATCCTTGCCAAGGCTCTATCACGGATACACCCGTGCCATCTCCGAACAGCTCGGCCAGGGGCGGTTAGGCGAACTCACCTTCGCCCGGATCCGGCTGTCCCATGATGGGGCAGTCGCCGGCTGGCTCCCCGACCGCTTTTACGATCCCACGGCGGCTGTCGGCGGTGCACTCAGCGATCTTGGATGCCATCCGGTCTATCTCACCCAGCTGTTTCTCGGTACGGTCCCGACGACAGTAAGCGCCACCTACTCCTCCGTCACCAAACACCAGGTCGAGGATCAGGCGGTAGTGACGCTCGGATACCCCAGCGGCGCGATTGGTGTCATCGAAACTGGCTTCTTGAGTAACGACCCATTCACCATCGACATACACGGCACCAGGGGCAGCATGACCTACGACAGCACGGCAAACCTGGTCAGGATCCGCGACGGTGGAGCGGACAGCTGGCAGCCGATGTCGCTACCCCAGGATGGCGCGGACCCGTTCAGTCGATGGGTCACCCACATCGTCGACGGCAGTCGAGCCGATGACAATCTGAGCAGGGCGGTTGAGCTTACGCGCCTAGTATCGGCGGCCAACGAGGCGGCGGCTGCCGCAACGACCATGCGCTACCCGATGGGTCCCGCATGAGCACGATCAAAGTCGGGCTGATAGGCGGCGGTGGCATCGTCAACGCTCATATCCGGGGCTATCGTGCCTACGCCGATGCCATCGAGGTAGCGGCAGTCGCGGATGTAGTAGACGAAACCGCCCGCAGCCGTGCGGCCGAGCTGGACGCCGCGGCGTACACAGACTTCCGGGAGATGATCTCAGAAGCCGAGCTCGACGCGGTCGACATCTGCCTGCCGCACCACCTGCACGCCGAGGCCATCGTGGCTGCTGCTCAGGCTGGAAAACACATCTTGTGCGAGAAGCCGCTGTGCCTCACTGTCGAGCAGGCACACCAAGTCCATCGCGCTGTCCGGGCGGCGGGTGTCACGTTGATGTGTGCCCACAACCAGCTCTATCTGCCGGCGGTTGCCAAGGCTAAAGAGCTGCTCGACGACGGCGCTGTTGGATCTATCTATCAAGTTCGAACCACCGACAGCTTCTACAACGACTTTCATCCAGAAACCATGGGCTGGCGAGCGAGCGTTGCGACCAGCGGTGGCGGCGAACTCATGGACACCGGCTACCACCCCACCTACCTGATGCTGCACTTTGCCGGTGGATCGCCCATCGAGGCCACCGCCCTGCTGTCTCGCCACCGGCTGAGCTTCATGGAAGGCGAAGATTCCGCTCAGGTGCTGGTCCGCTTCGACAATGGGGTCGTCGGCCAACTTGTCACGAGCTGGGCTTACGACCCACCACCGGGCACCGAGCGCTTCTCGGTCGTTGGCGAAAATGGCACGCTGCGAAGCGACGGAAGATCGCTGATGCTCACCCGGCGAGGCTCGACCAGCGAGATCTTTGACTTCTCCGACGTCGACTCATATGCGCTCGAAATCGGACACTTCGCCGATTGCTTAGGCTCTGGCTCGCGTCCGCTGCATACCGAGAAGGAAGGCATCGACGTACTCTGCCTGATTCTCGCAGCGTACGAGGGCGCGCGCAGTCGTAGCATCGCGGCTGTGGCTCGCATTCAGGATTTATGAAGCTTTGGCAACTTAGCCCTAAAAACACTCGTGCCTCCCACCAGAGGCGAGAGGCACGAGCACATTCCCCGAGCGTGGCGGCCGTGGGCCCAACAGCGAGTACTCAACTCGCTGACTGCGAAGCGCAGATGCGCACCTCACAGGCAACGTGGAGACCACTCACCCGGCCACACCCCGACGTTCCCTCCCCCAAGAGGAACGTTCAGAATGAACGCTGTCGAAGGGCGATGCCCGTCATTTGTTGGCTAACCAACTCCTGACACAGCAAGAAATTAGCGAAAGAGACCAAATCGTGTCGACCCCCACAAGCCGTATTGTCACCTTCTGGACATGTCAAAAAGCGGACATTCGGCTGGGTAGTAAACCTCGAAGCAAGAACCCCCAACTACTTCGTGCTGCATGGCGGGGACAACGCTACAGGACTTTGCTAGACACTGAGAAGTCCGCGTATTTCCTCTGCGGTGAGTACCGCACCGGCAAGAGCCTCGCTACCAACGACCGAGTCGAAAAGTTCTTCTTTGCGCTCTTTAAGATTCATAACTTTCTGCTCAATGGTGTCCTTGGCGACCAGCCGGTAGACCATCACGGTTTTTGTTTGGCCGATTCTGTGGGTGCGATCCACCGCTTGCGCCTCAATGGCTGGGTTCCACCACGGATCGAGCACGAAGCAGTAATCGGCCTCCGCAAGGTTGAGACCGAAGCCGCCGGCCTTCAGGCTGATCAGAAACACCGACGCGGCCTTGTCGCGAAATCGCTGAATGACCCGGTCGCGATTGCGGGTACGCCCGTCCAGGTACGCGTAGGGGATCTCCGCATCAGCCAGGCGGGTCCGGATCCTGCCAAGGAAAGTGGTGAACTGGCTGAACACCACCGCTTGGTGGCCCTCGCCCACGAGCTCCCTCAGATCCTCGAGCAGCACCTCTGTCTTTGCAGCCGGCACTCCTGCGTGAGTCTCGTCGATCAACGCTGGATCCAGGCTCAGCCTGCGGAGCAAGGTGATCGAGCGAAGCACTGTAAAGCGATTCCGGTCCAGATCCTCGATCAGACCCAGCACCTTCTGGCGCTCTCGTTGCAGGTGCGTCTGATAGATCCGGCGATGGCGTGGATCGAGCTCGACCTCAACTGTCTGCTCTTGCTTGGGCGGCAACTCAGCCGCAACGCTGTCCTTGGTCCGGCGCAGCATGAGGGGCCGGATACGACGCCGCAGCTGGTGCAGTCGTATCGCATCCTGATTGCGCTCAATGGGTCGACGGTAGTACTCCGAAAAGCGATCCGGATCGGGGAACAGCCCCGGCGCGGTGATCGACAACAGCGCCCACAGGTCCATCAGGCTGTTCTCCAGCGGGGTACCGGTGATCGCCAACTTGAACGGTGCGGTAAGGCGGCGAGCGCATTGGTGGGTCTTGGCCCGGTGGTTTTTCACAAACTGTGCTTCGTCGAGGATCACCCCTGACCAGTCCAGCTCGGTCAACTTCTCGTTATTGATCCGTAGCAGGGCGTAAGAAGTGATCACAACATCGGCGGCAGCCACTGCTTCCCCGTATGGCGCGCCGCGCTTGGCCTCCGACTCAGTGAGGCACACGACGCGGAGGCCAGGTGCGAATCTGGCCGCTTCGCTCTGCCAATTCGACACCACGCTGGTAGGTGCAACGACTAGGAAGGGCGGTTGCTCCGGGCAGGCCAAGCGGGCATAACAGATCAGTGCCAGCGCCTGCACGGTCTTTCCGAGACCCATGTCGTCGGCCAAGATGCCGCCCAGTTGATGGCTCCACAAGAAGGACAGCCAGCGGTAACCGTCGAGCTGATATGGCCGGAGTGTGGCCTGCAGGGTCGCCGGAACCTCAACCTCCTCGATGGAGGAGACATCTGTGAGCCCGCGTACGGTCTGTTCCCAGCGAGCGGACTGGTCGATAACTACACCCAGATTGGTGAGGTCCTCCCACAGACTCGTCTGGAACCGGTTGATGCTGAGTTGCGGACGAGAATGATCTTGCAGAGCCTTGGACTCCTCGATCAGCTCCCTTAACTGGATGAATTCCGGTCGATCCAAGGAGAAGTAGACCCCGGTATCCAAGATCAAGAAGTCCTGGTCCTCGGTAAGGGCAACGAACAGATCCTCAAAAGGGATCACTTCCCCGTCGATGGAGACCTTGACATGCAGATCGAACCAGTCTGCGGAGTCGGGGCGCTGGACTGCGGCAATCTCGACGCTGGGCTGAGAACTGGTCTTGCGGTAATCGCGTACCTCGCCGTCCAGGACCACCCGCACGCCCGCTGGCTCCAACTCCGGAAGCACTTGTTCGACGAATCCGAGCGCTGCCACGCCGTCCAGCAGCACATAGGCGGCCGGCTGCGGCGGCTCCTTGCCGGGGTCTGCCAGCTGCGGGATTTCGGCGTACGGCAACCGCAGCGCGCGCAGCTTGCGCCGCTCCTCGATGAGATCACGAATACTCTGCCTCTCGGGGGAATCATCAATGCCGTAGGTCTGGACACCGGAGGGGGTGTCGTAGTGCACCCTCCAGTCCAGCCGTACCCGATGTTCTTCTCGGAAGTGCACCGTAAGGCCAAGGACCGGTTCGACGTAGTCGGGAAGCCGCACCGATCGGTCGGCCGAGCTAATGTCGATCTTGGTACGCAGTCGGGGCAGGAAGTCGTTCAAGAAACGATCTTCGTCCTCGGTCGGGATCATCAGCGAGTGTGGGTTGACCAAGAGCTGGCGCATTTCCCTGCTCAGCAGTTGATCAAGCCGAGCGACGACCAGCTGCTGGACGCGTCCGACCTCTTCGATGTGGAAGATTCCATGTGCCGGATCGCCGAGAACGCCAAGTGCGGACAGTTCCAGTTCGTGATCATCGAGCAGCACCCGCGGGCTGACCAGCAGTCCAACGTGTGGGTCACGGCGAGCATCCAACATCACCGATGCCCGACGTTCGCTGCGCAGCGGGCCAAGCAGGGGCTTGGCGGCGAGGATTGTGAGTCCCACTGCGGCCGCCTGGTCCAGCAAGCCCCAGAAGGCGCTGCTGACGGTGGCC
>JBKPEY010000238.1:0-1642 GCA_046744405.1 Actinomycetota bacterium | reverse complement strand
CATCGTCCAACGACGTTCAGCGACGCCCTTGAGCGCTCGGCCGGCTTAACCGAGGCTCAACCAGCATCAGCTGCTATCTGAGCTGGAGCTCGCCTGAGATATGGCCGGTTCCGAGGCCGTCCGCAGTAGTGGAGCCGTTGTCAACGCCATGCCCGCTCAGTCTGGTGTAGTCGCCACTGCCCCCGTGAAGGGTGATCGGTCCAGTGTTGGTAGACGACTCGTCCTCGTTCAGCGTGACAAAAACGTGCTTCTGGGCCTTGAAGCTGCCACTTCCGTCGTCACAGGTGTAGACCGTGCGGATTAGTAGATTAAATTTCCCAGTCGTGTCGGGATGGCCCCTAAACCGATCCCCGACCACCTCGTCCTCGAACGTGCCAGAGGCGCACAAGGGCCCGGTCGCCGTGAAAGTCGGCGGCTCAGCGCTGTTGAAGTCGATGGTTTCGGTAATGGTAAACGGCTCCAGCGGAGCTGCTTCGGCGGCGGGCGCCGCACAGACGAGCAGAGCACCTGCGGCAAGGAAAGTGCCAGCCAATTTCTTGATCATCAATCCCCCCGAGTGTCACGACCGATGCTGCTGCTGGCAAGTATGACCTACTTGGCACGCGACTGGCGGGCCAACCGCTGATGAAATCAAGATGGCGCTGGGTCGTTTGTGGTCTTCGCTTGGCGGTCGAACCTCGGTACCCATGACTAACTGCTCCCTCACCGGCAAGCAACCGCGTGAGCCAGCACTCCCTACGAACATCGCCCGCCAGGACCAGCATCGCCGTCCGAGGGTCTGCTCTGAAATCGCGTCGGCGGAATGAATGCCGGACAGCCGCGGTTGCCGGAAATGAGGCCTGTTGCGGATATCTCTCCGCCGGCCCGGGAAATGATCTTGGTCACAGTGTCGTGCGCCATCGAAGCAATCCGTGAAGAAAAGGCTCCCATGACATCCGTGGCCGATTCGGCCCTTGAAAGCCCAGCCGTCCAGTCCCCGGCCTCGACCTTCGTCGGGCGCCGCTATGTCCAGCTGGTCCTTGTGCTCGGCGCAATGATGGCCATCGGACCGCTGACCATCGACACCTACCTGCCCGCTCTGCCACAGCTCAGCAGTGAAATGGGTGCCACCGACTCCCAGGCCCAGCTGACCATCACCGGTCTACTGGTCGGCCTTGGCTTCGGTCAGCTGATCATCGGGCCACTGTCGGACGCATTCGGGCGGCGCAAGCCGTTGCTCATCGGCTTGGGCGCCCACGGGGGCATGTCGTTGCTTTGCGCGGCCGCGCCATCGATCGGCCTGCTAGCTGTCACCCGTACGCTCCAGGGCCTCGCCGGCGCCGCGGTCGCGGTGGTGGTTATGGCCGTGGTGCGGGACCTGTTCACCGGCATCCGGGCTGCCCAGCTGCTATCGCGGCTGATCCTCGTCCTGGGCGTGGCTCCCATCCTCGCCCCCTCTTTGGGCAGCGCACTGCTCAACGTCACCTCCTGGCGAGGCATCTTTGTCGCGCTGGCGCTGGCCGCGGTCGCCCTTTGGCTACTCGCCTGGCGCGCGCTGCCGGAGACCCTGCCGGCTGCCAGCCGCCAGCCGGCATCCGCACGCAGCTCGATCCGCGCGTACGGACGGCTGTTCTCGGATCCGATGTTCCTGGTCATGGTCGGT
>JBKPEY010000129.1:0-2074 GCA_046744405.1 Actinomycetota bacterium | reverse complement strand
GCAGCTGTCGCTGTACCAGGCCCCGCAGCTCGACATCCTCAGCTACTTTCCCTCCGGCCAGCGGCTGTCTGACATTGATCGCGCCAGCGCCCGAGTGCTCAACGAGGGCATCCGACGGCCAGCCGCGGATTCGCTGTTCGTGGCCACCTACACAGTCACCGCTGCGGACCTGGCCAAGCGGGGACACAATGTTCAGGCCGATGTGCCTCAGGGCCGGATCCTTCGCAGCGTGCTGATGAAACCTGAGACCGAACAGTACGTGCCATGGCTACATGAACAGGTCCTCGACCTGCTCGAACTACGCTCCCGATCCGCAAATCCGGAATAGCTGGATCTGCGGAGAAGTTGAGTCTAGTGCACTCAACTTTGCCATTGCGAAGTAGATTTCTTCAGCGCATAGTTGAGTGAGTCGTACTCAAGTTTGACCCAGAGGAGACATGGACACCAACAAGCTCACTACCAAGAGTCGTGACGCAGTCTCAGCGGCATTACGGACCGCCCTAACGCAGGGCAACCCGTATGCCGAGCCCTCGCATCTGCTCCATGCGCTGTTGGAGGTGCCCGGTAACACCGTCGCGCCGTTGCTCGCCGCGGTAGGCGCAGACCCGGCAGTCGTTGCCGCAGCTGCCAAGGGTGCGATTGCCAAGCTGCCATCCGCGAAGGGGTCCTCGGTCAGTCAGCCGAGCCTTTCTGGATCCTTTGCTCGGGTGCTGGCCGACGCCGAAGTCCGCGCCGAGCAACTAGGCGACGCGTATGTCGCCACCGAGCATCTCTTGATCTCACTCGCGACGATCGATTCCGACGCCAAGAAGGCTCTGTCGCAGCTGAATGTCAAGCCGAATGTGCTGACCCGGGCCTTCAATGAGGCTCGTGGCAGCAAGCGGGTGACGAGCCCGGAAGCTGAGGGGACCTCCTCCGCACTTGATCAATACAGCGTGGACCTCACTGCCATGGCCCGGGACGGCAAGCTTGACCCGGTAATCGGGCGGGACGCCGAGATCCGGCGGGTGGTTCAGGTGCTGGCGCGCCGTACCAAGAACAACCCCGTGTTGATCGGCGACCCCGGTGTTGGCAAGACCGCGGTTGTGGAAGGTTTGGCTCAGCGGCTGGTGGCCGGGGATGTGCCCGACTCGCTCAAGAGCCGCCGCCTGGTGGCCCTCGACCTGTCGGCGATGGTGGCAGGTGCAAAGTACCGCGGTGAGTTTGAGGAGCGGCTCAAGGCCGTCTTGACAGAAATCAAGGACGCTGCCGGCCAGGTGATCACCTTCATCGATGAGCTGCACACTGTGGTCGGCGCCGGCGCGACCGGCGACTCCTCAATGGACGCCGGCAACATGCTCAAGCCCATGCTGGCTCGCGGCGAGCTACGCATGATCGGCGCGACCACCTTGGATGAATATCGCGAACGCATCGAAAAAGACCCTGCGTTTGAGCGTCGCTTCCAGCAGGTGTTCGTGGATGAGCCGACTGTCGAAGACACCATCGCGATCTTGCGTGGCTTGCGGGAGCGGTACGAGGCACACCATAAGGTAGCGATCACCGACGCGGCCCTGGTAGCAGCGGCCACGGTGTCGAATCGCTACATCACCTCCCGACGGCTCCCGGACAAGGCGATCGACCTGGTGGATGAGGCTGCGTCTCGATTGCGGATGGAGATCGACTCTTCGCCGGTCGAGATCGATGCGCTGCGCCGCACGGTTGAGCGGATGAAGATGCAGAAGTTCGCGCTGGAGAAGGAATCTGATCCCGGAAGCCTGGAGCGGCTGCATCGCTTGACCGAGGAACTGGCCAACACCGAGGAAGAGCTGCGTTCCCTCGAAGCGCGCTGGGAAGCCGAAAAGCAGGGTTTGAACCGTGTTGGCGAGCTGAAGAAGCAGATCGATGAACTGCGCGTCGCCTCCGAGCGGGCGCTCCGCGAAGGTGATCTTGTCAAGGCAAGTGAGATCAATTACGGCGAGATTCCGGCCCTGGAAAAAGAGATGGAAGAGGCTGCCAAGGCCGAGAGCCAGCTGCCCTCGATGGTCTCTGAGGAAGTTGGCCCGAATGATGTCGCCGAGGTCGTCTCGAACTGGAC
>JBKPEY010000344.1:0-14580 GCA_046744405.1 Actinomycetota bacterium | reverse complement strand
TTATCGGTCGGCCATCAAGCGCCAGCATTCCGATACCGGAGGCGTGACCCGACTTGCCCAGTTGGTCAACGACGCACGTGATGCCCTGGTCAAGGATCGGGCATCCTATGACGTCTGGCTTCGCAACCAAGCCCGGCCGCGGGTAGCAGACGCCAAGCACGATCCGGCTTCACGGACCTCGGCATCTGAATCGTCACGTTCCAGCTGGGCCGACGCCGGTGACAGCGGTGAGAAGGCATGGGACCCCTGGGAGACGTCGGACCCCTGGGAGGCGTCGGACCCGTGGGAGGCGACTAGCCCACAAACCCCGCCGCAAACTCCACCGGAGCCTCAAAATCCACCCAACGGCACGACCGCTGATCCGGTACCAAGTAGAACTCCGCTCTCGCCTGAGGAGCGACGCAGGGCATTGCTGGCGGTTGTGGCGTCGGTGCTTCTTGGCCCATTGGGCTTATGGCTCGGCATCCGGTCCTACAAACGCAGCCGGTCAGCGGCCGCCATCGTGGCCATTGTCATCGGCGGTATGAGCGTCCTCTACTTGGTGTCTTTGGCGATGGCCATCGCCCTCGGCGTCTTCAGGGAGCCTGTCCCGACCAGCTCCGTAGCCAGTCCAAGCGTGATGAAGCAGGGCCAGGTTGTTCTCAGGCCGGGCACAAAGGTTGCACTCGACGAAGAAAGCACCTCGTACACACCAAGCACCGAGGACGCCTCCCTGGCCGGAACCGAGCCTGGGCTCCTTATGAAGCACGGTACGACGTATGTTGCGCTCGCCCAGGGCGCGCCAGAAACCTACGACACCTGTTCGGGATTGAACTACCCAGAACCAACGGGCAAGCCAATCCCGTGGAACCGGCTGACCGTTGGCTCGATGTTCTGTGTTCGGACCTCATATCGGGAAACCACCACGAGTTTGATCACCGTGGTTGACCGTGCCGGCCGCTCTGTCACGCTGCAGGTCGTTACCAGGAACGACTGAGCTCTAACCGTGCCGCGTCACCGATCGCCTGCCTTGGCAGGTGGCCCAAAGATCAGTTGGCGGCCGAAGCGAAGCGTTTGTCCCGTCCCCTTGCACCTTGGACAGGTGTGGTGGGAGTAGGTGAAGGTCCAGGCCCTAATCTTCGGTTGGTTCTTGCATCTCCGGCACTTCACATATGGGTTGAGCTTCAAAGACAAGACATAGCCGCCGACAACAATCCCGACAATCACAACGAGTTCAAACACGGTGTCCTCCATCGGTCG
This sequence comes from Actinomycetota bacterium, assembly GCA_046744405.1. Taxonomy (GTDB): domain Bacteria; phylum Actinomycetota; class Actinomycetes; order Propionibacteriales; family Propionibacteriaceae; genus Microlunatus. The sequence goes on along the minus strand of JBKPEY010000344.1, from coordinate 13,341 downwards.
CCATGACTAATCGTGCCGCAAACAACACAGGGGCAGCGACATGGCTTGCCGAATGGGCCGGTCAGGCGTGAGAGGCCTTACCGCGGTGGCGGTACCACTGCCATCCAGCGGTGACTAACAGCGCACCGACTAGCGATCCGATAATGCCGCTGATCCGGAACTGCAGCCCGTCTCCTGATAGCAGGCTGATTAGCAGCCCGCCCACGAACGACCCGACCAGTCCGGCTACGAGCGCGAGCGTCCAGTCGACGCCGTTAGCCGACTTGCCCAAGATCAACTGCGCGCCGGCACCGATCAGCATGCCGAATAGAATAAGCCCGAGAATAAGCATGATCGCTCAGCTTAGACGAGCCAAGTTGTCCGACGCGGCACGTTGTGGAGATCCAAGTCCGTACCACCTGGATGGTGATAATGGTATCTTCGAGTCGTGAGTGGGACATACTATCTAGTAGTGGGAGATCGCGGGCGCATCGTTGTGCCAGCCGAGGTCCGCGAGCGCGCCGGGCTGGAGGCGGGCACCCCGCTGGTTCTGATCGAGGCGCCGGACGGGCTGATCCTTCTCACGCGCGAGCAGCTCAAGGCCCGAGTCCGCGCCGAGTTGGCGGGCCTCAACCTCGTCCACGAACTTCTGACTGAACGACGCGCTCAGGCCGACGCCGAGGACGCTGCGTGACCGTTGTGCTGGACGCCTCCGCGATCCTGGCGTTCCTGCAGGACGAGGAGGGCGCCGACCTCGTCGAGGTGCAGCTTGCCAGCGACGCGCGATGTGGAGCAGCTAACTGGGCCGAGGTGGCACAGAAGATCCGTGGCGCTGGCCGCGACTGGTCGCTTGCGCGTGCGTTGCTGGCTAGCTACGGCGTGTCCGTTGAAACTGTCACTGAGTCAGATGCGGAGTGGGCGGCGGCGCGGTGGCGCCGCGGTGAAGGACTCTCACTTGGTGATCGGTTGTGTCTGTCGCTGGCACATCGGCTAAAGGCGCTCGCATTGACCGCCGATGCCGCATGGGGACACGAAGAGCCAGTCCGTCAGATCCGCTGAATTATCGCCTCACCGCACACTTGTCAGAAACGCATCAAACGATCAATCTTGAAGAGGTTGCACTGCGACGAGATTGATAAAAGCCTGCTCGTGCATCGCAGACGCTGGCAACCTGAGAACGGCGGTGATCAGACATGCCTCAGTTGGACGGCACATTAGTTGTAGTGGCCGTGTTCATCTTCCTGCTCCTTCTCAGCAAGGCCATGCCCCGCCGTGTTGTCGTCCGGATAGCCAGGCGCGTAGGCGAGTGGGCGGCGGCTCACCGCCAGCAAACCGAGGAGTGGGACGACCCCGAGGAACAGCAGCTGTGGCTCATCGAACGGCGACGCAAGCTGTATGCCGACCTACGCCGCATCGAACATCTACTGGCCACAGATGAGTGGATGTCAGCCACTCGGCAACGCGGCAACCGCATGGCCTACAACAGGCTCGTCGACGATCTTCGCCGCATTCCTGATGTGTTCCCCACGATCTTGCAGACCCAGACTTTCGACCCGTGGGACGAACCCACCACCGACCCGCGATTTACCGGGCTGCTCACCAACGGCTCGACAACGCAAGGGCGGACAGTGGAAGTCCTCGAGATCGGATGGGGACGCCGCCGACGCTGATCCCCTCAAATCTCAAGAACGCCAGCAGCAAGAAACCCGCCGTCGACCGGAATCGTGTGTCCGGTGATGTACGACGCGTCCGCGGAGCAGAGGAAGGAGACAGCAGCGGCGATTTCCTCCGGCCTCCCATAGCGCTTCATCGGAATCAACCGCAAGTAACTCTGTCTGGTCGCTTCGGTATGAACAGCTCGCGCGGTCGCGGTATCAACTGGACCTGGAGCGACGGAGTTGACCGTGATGTTGTCGGCAGCAAGCTCTATCGCGAGCTGTCGGGTGAGTCCAATGATCGCGGCTTTGGATGTCCCATAGGCAATCCTTCCGGCACTTGCGCGCACCCCGCTGATCGAGGAAATGTTCACGATGCGGCCGCGACCGCGCTGCTTCATCAAAGGAACGGCCCGTTGCGTCATCAGCAGGGCGCCTGTGACATTGACTGCGATTGTCGATTCCCAGCGTTCTAGCGGCAACTCCGCTAGCGGCGTGGCACTGGCGACTCCGGCATTGTTGACAAGTACGTCGCATGTACCAAGATCATTCGCAAGCCAATCAAACATGGCGGCGACCGACTCCGGCACTGAAACGTCGAGCTGCTTGCCCAGCGCGTGTCCCCCGCGGCCAGAGATGTCAGTGGCAAGCGCCTCGGCCCGCTCGCCGTCAAGATCAGCGATCACGATCATGAACCCGTCGGCCGATAGTCGGCGTGCAATTGCTTCACCTATGCCGGCCGCACCGCCGGTGATCACGGCCATTCGTTGATCATCAGAGTAACTTTGATCGAATTGCCGACTGGCATCGATCGCGATGTTGTTCATTCGTTTATCCTTGATCTAGAGGGATCAGGCCTGTCTGCGATACGTTATTGCCAACCCGGGGGGACGAGTGCTGGCGAAGAACGGGTCGGGCCCATGCGAAAACGCGCGCTGGTCATTCCCTGGGCGGGCGCCGCCCTTGCGGTCATGATCATTGCGCTGCCCGTCGGACTTGGCCCAACTCCTACCGTGCCAACTGCGGGCGCCGCCGGTCCGGGCAGTCCATCGCCTATCCCGGTCGGCACTACCGCGGCCGCAGACCTGGTGCCCACCACCTTCAAGGCAGAACAACGCCTCCCATTCCAGGCGCCGGTCGAGCTGCGTTCAGAGAACGGGACGCTGCGCACTGCCTTCAACGTGGAGCCGACGACGTTCTCGGTTGCGGGCGCCAAGATCAAGGGCTACTCCTATCAGGGCAACTACATTGGCCCGACGCTGCGAGCCCACCCTGGGGATACGGTTCGGATCGACCTGACAAATGGTCTCGGGGAGCCCACCAACCTGCACGGCCACGGGATGTTCATGTCGCCGATCGGCATCTCCGACAACGTCTTGCGGGTCATGAAGAGCGGGAGCTTCAACCACGTCGTCTGGAAGCTGCCCTCCGACATCGAGCCCGGCACGTACTGGTATCACTCGCATTTGCATGGACTTGTCGAGCCGCAGATCTTCGCCGGGCTGTCTGGCGTGCTCATCGTCGACGGCCTCGAACAACTCCTGCCACCGGAGCTACAGAGCATCCAGCAGCACGTGGTGGCGCTGAAGGATCTGCAGATCAAAGACGGCGCCATTGTGACGAAGAACATCGATTCCAACGCACCGACGACGCGTACCGTCAATGGCCAGGTCGACCCGGTGTTGACCGTTCAGACCAACCAAACCCAGATGCTGCGGTTAGCCAACATCGGTGCCGACATCTGGTACCGGTTGCGGCTAAGCGGCACTCAGTTCGCAGTGATTGCGCAGGACGCCAACCCGGTGGCGCAGGTCTGGACCGCCGACGAGCTCGTGCTTCCGCCCGGCAAGCGGTACGACGTCCTGGTCAAGTGGCCGCAGCCCGGTACTCACGCGCTGGAGACGCTGCCGTACAGCACCGGGCCTGATGGCGACAACTACCCACAGCGACGCCTGATGACGGTGCAGGTCAGCGGCGACGCGGTTCCCGATGTCGCCTGGCCGACTTCGCTGGCACCGCCGTCCCCGCTCGCAACAACCCACGTAGACCGGACCCGGCACCTGGTATTCAGCGAGAACACCAAGACCAACCAGTTCTACATCAACGGCAAGCAGTTCGACGCGACCCACGTCAACTTCGTGGCCAAGCTCGGCACCACCGAGGAGTGGATCATCAAGAACGTCGCACGCGAGGAGCATCCGTTCCACATTCACGTGAACGACTTCATGGTCATGGCGGTCAATGGCAAGCCGGTCCAGTCCTATAGCGAGCAGGACACGGTGCCACTACCGGTGAAGGGTGAGGTTCGGATTCGCATGCACTTCAACCGCTTCGTTGGTACGTATGTCTTCCACTGCCACATCGTGGCTCACGAGGACAACGGAATGATGGGCATCATCGACGTCAGCAAGGACGGTCGTCTCTCGAAACAGACCCAAAAGACACTCGACAAGATGAATCAGGAGATGTCTGGCCAACACATGATGCACATGGGCGGCCGCTAAGCGAATTCCTGATCAGCCAGTTTGAAGCGCGTCGGCATCAGGCAAGTCGGGTCGCGCAGTGCTTGGCCTGTCGAGATAAAACAACGCAGTCGAGGCGATGTCGTCGTGCAGCTGCAAGAATCGCCCACCCGACTGCCAGCCGAGCGCCTGGATTTCGACGCGTAGATCGGTGGCGAAGTGGATGGGATCGAGGAGATGCCAGCGGTACAGGCCGAAGCGCTGCTGGCTTTGAAAGAAGCCGTCAGGGCGGATCACCTGCGGCATGCCGAGGTACGGGGTGCTGTATTCGACGTATCCACGGCCGGGGATGTCGAAGCACCACGCTCCGCCGAAGTAGTCCTCGGTGCCGGTACCGCAGATCGTCGGGTAATCCTCATCGCCATCGAGGTAGACCTTGAGCTCACCCTCCCCCCACCAGCCGGTCGAGTTGGTGCCCCAGGCGAGATAGCTGCCGACGTAGTGGCCTTGACCTGCAACGCGGTCCAGCAACACGTGCACGTTGCCTACAGGTAGCGGGTTGTTCCGGCAGAACTGAGCATGCAGATATCCGAGCCCTTCCACCTCGACCTCGGTTTCGTAACTGACCTGGAAATAAAGCTCGGCATCGACAGCGCCAAGATTCTCAACGGTTAGTTCGGCGTGGCCCTGGAAGGGCATCGGCCAATAGGAATTGAAGCCGCCGTGAGGATTTGCGGCGATCATGGTCGAGTTGACCTGAGCGAAGCGGTTCCAGCCGTTGGCAAAAAAGTCGCCGAGCGGAACCTCGATTGCCGGCTCGGGTGCGTTGTCCCAGTACGCCCGCAGTATCAAGGTCCGCCAATTGTTGACCGTCGTAGTGAGCCAAATGTGAGTGATGGTGCCTGGCCCGTCGATCACTGCCATCGGAAATGTGGCGCCAGGGCCAATGATCATCGAGGGCGAGATCTTCCAGCCGACTCCAAGATCGCGAGCCGCGTTGGCACCAGTGCCCTGAATAGCGCGGCCGCCGCCGCCCTTGGCGCCGTCGAGATTCTCGGGGCTGATGGACCGCGTCGTGACGTTGCGCAGTCGGGCGATGTCTCGGGCGTCAAATGGCATGGTCGCAACGTATCGCCTAGGTTCCCGACTGCTGGCTTGATGAGGCGGCTAGATGGCGGCGGAGGGCAGCGACAGCGAGTTCGACGACACGGTCTAGTGCACCGGGCTCTTCGAATAGATGCGTCGCCCCTGGCACAACGGCGATCTCCACCGGCCCAGTCAGCTGCGCAGCTGCCGCCTTGTTCAGATCCAGCACTTCGAGGTCCCGGCCACCGACGATGAGCAAGCTGGGCGCCTGGACCCCTCCGAGCGCGTCCCCGGCGAGGTCCGGCCGACCTCCTCGAGAGATCACCAACTGAATATGATCAGGAATTTCGGCTGCGGCCAGAAGCGCGGCCGCCGCGCCCGTGCTGGCGCCGAAGAGGGCTACCGGCATCGGGCCGGTATCGGGACGATCACTCAACCACAAGATCGCGCCGGTCAACCGGGACGCCAAGCGCGGGATATCAAACCGGAACTTTCGTGTCCGGCTATCGATCTCGTCTTCCTCTGCAGTCAGCAGATCCATCAGTAGTGTTGCGTAGCCCGCCTCGTGCAGCCTTTGTGCGACCATCCGATTCCGAGGACTGTGTCGACTGCTGCCGCTGCCGTGCGCGAAGACGACGACACCTGCCGCATGGGCAGGCGCTCGAAAGTCGCCGTCCAAGATCACTCCGGCAGTAGGGATCTGGAACGCAGTCTCAAGATCTCCGCTCATCGGTCAAGTGTCTCTCTCTGCGTCCGCAGGAATTCCAGCAGTACGTCGTTAAAGCGATCCGGCTGGTCGAAGCTGACTGTGTGCCCACTGTCTTCGATGATCACCGCACGCCCGAGCGGATTGGCGACGATCGCCGCCTCAGCGTGCTCGGATGGCCAAATCTGGCTATCCCGGCCAGCGATCATCAGCACTGGTCGCGCGACCCGCTCGACAACGTCTCGCCAGTCCTGCACAGCATGATCATTGAGTAGCTTGATCGTCTCCGGTGCGGCCGTATCACGGAACGCTGGTGGACCACCGAGCCGCTCCGTCAGCCGTGCGAGCTCAGAGGCTGACTTCGCCCAGTCCCGCCCGCGGCCGGTTGACGGCACACCGTTAGCGAAGAACGTACCGGCGTTGTTTGCGTTGTAGCCATAGAAACCGTATGGCCAGTCTGGGCTATTCAGCATCTTGGGCGTCTGATCGACGATGACAATGGCTCGTGCACGTTCGGGCCCGTACTGGTCGACGTAGGCCCAGATCGCATTGCCGCCCATCGAGGCACCCACCAGAGTCACATCATTCACGTCCAAGTGATCGAGAAGCTCGCCGATGTCGCGGCCATGCCGCGCCATCCGCTGTCCGAAGACCGCCGTCTCGGAGTCCCCGTGCGAGCGTCGGTCGAAGGCAATGACCCGATAGCCGCCCGCAACCAGAGCATCCGTGGTCAGCGCCCACGCGGCCGCCGGAGCTGTGAAGCCGTGGATCAGGACGACCGGGTGCCCGTCGCCCTCCTCTATGTAGCTGAGATTTACTCCGTCACTAGTACGGAAGGTGGGCATGAATTCTCCTGGGCTGGTTGTGGGGCATTCATTGGGTTCTGCTGCCGGTCCTAGCCCGACGGGCTAGCTGACGAGCACGACGCAACGGCTCGGGCGTACGACGGCGCCGGGTGAGAGAGCTGACCACACGTACCGCAGTTGCCAGATCGATGCGCCAACCCGGATGTATCGCGAGCGGGCGTACACCTGGTTGGGTGCGCAACCAGCAGCCAACCACTGAATCAGCGATCTGAAGTGGGCTCGTCGCACCGCGCTGATCATCTGGCCAGATCCCCGCAGCAATCAGCGGGCGGTGCGTCACGCCGATGGTCGGAATGTCGAGCTCGGCACCAAGCTGCAGCGCCAGCCCCGCTCTACGTGGATGATCACGAGCCGTGGCGTCCAGTAGCACGACGTCGGGACGCCGGGCCAACGCCCGCACAGTCTGGTCTATCAGCGGACCGATCCGCAGCGCCATCAGGCCCGGCACGTACCCAGCGCCGGTCTTGCCGTTGATCATCTGCTGTTCGATCACCTGGCCCTCCGACATGATCACTGCGGTAGACCACGCCGGATCATGATCGGTACCGGGCCCAGCGAGCCCACGCGGAAAGCACACCCAGCAACCAGCGATGATCGAGTTCGCTGGATCCAAGATCACCTGCGGAGGCGCGGCGCTGGCTAATTGTTGCTGATGCGCGATCAGCGACTCCGGATCAGGGGGCCACACATGACATCCTCACCTGCCCAAAGCGTTCGGCTCCACCGGGGTTGCCCGTCTTGTCGTTACTCGACGGCTGGCGGAGGATGGAGCGAACCAGAGGACATGCCAGGAGGACAGTGTGACCAGCACCTCGGAGTCCCTAGCGCGTACCGCGGTGAGTGAGTCCAGCGCGGCCACTGAGCGCCATTTCGCAGCCCTGCAGGCTGGCGAGGCGACCCAGGACAAGATCACCTCCCTTACCTTGTCACTGGCCTTCCTTCCGCTTGATCGCCCGATCAGCGATGCCAAGGTGCTCACCGGCCGGCAAAAGCCGATGACCCAAATCGCCTTTCTCTTCGCCGAGATAGCCAGCGCTGAGGGGCATGAAGGTGTTGGCTATAGCTACTCCAAGCGGGCCGGCGGCTATGGTCAGTACGCGCACGCCAAGGAGATCGCAGCAGAGGTAATCGGCGAGGATCCCAACGACATTTCGCGGATCTGGACCAAGCTCATCTGGGCGGGCGCCTCGGTCGGCCGGAGCGGCCTTGCGACGCAGGCCATCGCGGCAATCGACATCGCGCTCTGGGATCTCAAGGCCAAGCGTGCCGGGCTTCCGCTCGCGAAGCTGCTCGGTGCCCACCGCGACTCGGTGGCCTGTTACAACACCTCCGGCGGCTTCCTGTCATCTTCCATCGAGGAAATCATCGACAACGCGCGCGCATCGACCGAGCGCGGGATCGGTGGAGTGAAGATCAAAGTTGGCCAACCGGATCCGCGGATCGATCTGAACCGGGTGCAAGCCGTACGCGCTGCGTTGAGCGACGAGGTGGCTTTGATGGTCGACGCAAACCAGCAATGGGACCGAGTGTCCGCACTGCGAATCGGCCGGCAGCTCGAAGGCTTTCAGCTGACCTGGATCGAGGAACCCCTCGACGCCTATGACGCCGAGGGACACGCGATGCTCGCGGACAAGCTCGACACCGCGATAGCCACCGGGGAGATGCTCACCAGCACTGCTGAGCATCGCCTCCTTATCGAGCGGCGCTCGGTCGACTTCATTCAGCCTGATGCCGCCCGGGTTGGTGGCATTACCCAGTTTCTGCGGATCATGGCGTTGGGTGAGGAGGCCGGACTCAAGCTTGCGCCGCACTTTGCTATGGAGATCCACCTGCACCTATCGGCGGCGTACGCGCTGGACGCCTGGGTGGAGCACTTCGAATGGCTGGAGCCGTTGTTCAACGAACGGCTTCGGATTGCTGATGGCCGGATGCATATACCGGCCCGGCCAGGTCTAGGCTTCTCACTCAGCGATCAGGCACGAGCTCTCACTGTCGAGACGATCACCGTCTGACTCACGATTGGAAGCCCGTCAACTCGGCGGCTAGTTGCCCTGCCTCCGCTTCGCTCCGGCGCCCATCGGCAATCGCGATATCGAACTGACGTCGCAGCACGGCACCGGGCGCCAAGATCACGGGATGATTCCAGGCCAGCGCCGAGCCGACACCTGGATAATCACGAACCCGTACGAACCAGGGCTCCGCTGCCGCAGCTGCGTCTTGCGCGGCTATCACGATCGTGGCGGCGCCGCTGATCCCCGGCCCGGCGGCAAAGTCGGCGGACCAAGCCAGCCACGGCGCCACGCTGCCGTGCACCGCGTCATCCCCATGCGCCTCCGCGGTGAACACCTTCACGTTGTCACACGCCGGGAACCGCCAGAAGAAGCCGCCGTAGCCACCGCCAATGCGGCCCTTGCTGCCGGGCGAATTGAGCTCAGCACCATGGTCGGCGCGAAGAGCTGATTCGAAGATCAACTTCCAGGTGCGATCATTCAGAGCGGCCCAGCTGATCGACCGCACTTCTCGAAGCGAAACCGATCCGTCGTGACCGATCCACTGCAACTGTTGAGTGAACGCGTCCTCGTTAAGCTCCGGTGGCTCACAGGTGATCACACCATGATTGTCGAGCTGCACATATCCCTGGCCGGGGACGTAGGTGCCACCACCCCAGAAGTGATTGCCGTTGACATCTGGTATGGCCATTCCGACACCGTTGTGCCAGTCGTGATCGGCCGGATGATGCGCGGACACCACGACACCAGCCCGCGTCCGTACCGGGTGAAGGTACGGCCTGGGACTCGAGGTAGGTATCGTGCCGCGTCCATCGCGGTAGACCGCGACGTCGCTATCGGAAAGCTGAGCTCGAACGAGCACCGTGTCTCGTTCCCGATGCGCCCAGGGCACACGAAGTTCGGCGAACGTCTGTCCACTTGCTGCCGCCCGTTCCAACCACTGGTCGACGTCTGCGACGCTGGCACGCCTGTCTGGACCTTCGCCCTCCCAGGTAATGGCACGAGGGTCTATTCGGACCGGCTCGTCGGCCGCCGCAACCGCAGCCAGCACCCGCATGAACGCCCCGGTGTCGACCAGCGGCACGAGCAGCGGTGTGCCGTCTCGGCGGTGAGCCAGCAGATTCTCAACGAGATCGACCCGACCCGTGACCTCGGTGCGCTGATCACCGCCCGCATCGATCTGCACTCGATCCTCGGTGTAGGCGAACGTGGCACGGCCGTGCTTTCCTTCCACACAGATGAGCGGCTCCCTCTGAACCTGCGCCGACAGGCTCAATGCGCAGGTCACCGTCAAGCCATCGGCAGTTCGAACCCTGACTACCGAAGTGTCATCGGCATCAATGGCATTGGCCCGATAGAGATCGGTGTCCACCGATTCGACGTCGTCCAGTCGGCGGCAGCCCACAATGGCCAGCGCCGTAACCACTGCATGGGCGAGAGGATTCGTGACGACGCCGTCGACGACGGGCTTGCCAGCCAAGCTGCGGCGGCCAGCCCACGGTGACCGGGTCCAATACCCGACTGTGCGCGACCACGCTCCGACGGCGCTGACCGTGACCGGCGGCCCGATGCCGAATGCGTCTTCGGTGATCATCTGGAGGGCGTGAGACCCGAGGCTCTGGAAGCCCACCTGCACCACTCGCTCCGCTTCCTGTTCGGCCCGAAGTAGTGACCTGAAGTCTTCCAAGGAGGCGACCGGCGGCTTTTCCAAATAGACGTCTGCACCCGCCGCAAGGGCAATCTTCGCCAGTCGGAAATGCTCGCCGAGCGGCGCAGCGATGATCACGACGTCAACCGGGCCGACCGCAGAGAGTGCCTCGCTCAGATCGGGGTACAGGTGCACGCCGTAGATGGTCGGCGGGTCCAGAAGGACTCCGGGGTCGACGGCGGCAACGAGTTTTACTGAGCCTTCATCGGTGAGCCGAGCGATCCGTTCAGCGTGGACCTGTCCGAACCCGCGTACGCCGACCAGGACCAGCCGGGCTGGGGAAGATGAAGTGAAAGTACTCATTGGCCGCGGCCTCCGCCGGCTCGCCGGCAATCGGTTGCGATAGACTCGAAAGCGCTTTCACACGGTACACGATGGGCGCATCCGTTAGCCAGGAGAACGGACAAGACGTGTCGACGCCAGCTCACACTCGACCGCCGACGATCGCCGACGTTGCAGCGCGTGCCGGTGTGTCACTGGCCACGGTCTCACGTGTAATGAACGGCAACCGATCCGTCGATGAGGGGCTGGCACAGAAGGTTCGGGCAGCGGCGGCGGAGCTCAACTACTCAGCTAGCCCGGTCGCTCGCAGTCTGGTCCTCGGCAAGACGAACACCATCGCCGTCGTCGTACCTGACCTGGAAAACCCGACCTTTCACGGCGTGCTCCGAGGGCTCAGCCGGGCGGCAGCCCGCGACGGTTATCACGTCTTGATCGCCGACTCCGCTGAGTCGGTCGACGACGAGCGGATCCTCGCCGTTGAAACGCGAAGGCGTTGCGATGGGATCGTGTTGTGCGCGCCACGCATGGCTGATGGAGATCTCCGCCACTTGCTCAGCGAACTAAACCCCGTTGTTCTGGTGAACCGTGACGCACAATCCTCCGGTACGCCGGTGGTCGCCGCTGACTACAAGGCCGGGCTGGCGGAACTCCTGGCGTTGCTGTACGGGCTCGGTCACCGGTCATTGGCATACGTTGCCGGCCCGCAGCGCAGCGCATCGAACGCCCGTCGTTTGGCAGCGGTGCGGGAATTTCTGGGTGATCATTCGGACGCGACAATTCAGATTCTGCCGGGTGGGGTGAGCTTCGCCGACGGCTACGATGCCGTGGAGCGCGTTATCGCCTCCGCTACAACGGGGGTGCTGGCATTCAACGACTTAGTGGCGATGGGTTTGATGAGGGCGCTTGGCGAACGAGGCATCCGTGTGCCGGAGCAGATTTCAGTCGTTGGATTCGACGACATCCCATTTGCTCGCTATTTGACTCCACCTTTGACCACCGCAGCTGTACCGGTCGCCGAACTCGGTGAGCAGGCCTGGCATCGGATGTGGGATCTGCTGCATGAGCGCAGACCTGGTCGGCCCACCAACTTCCGACCGCAGATTGTGAATCGCGGCAGCGCCGGGCCAGTTCCGGCCAGCGAGGCCGTCCGCTGACCGCGAACGACCAGCAGCACGCCGATCGTGCCAGCCCTCTTGCCGGCTATGAAGACTGGCCAGACGCGATACGGTCGGCCGAGCCCTATCTCGGAGCTGACTCCGCGAGCACAGCGCTGGCCCGCGTGCTCGGCTTACGACGAGTTCCCGAACGCCCGATTGTGCACGAGGACGGAAGTCATCGCCTGGACGGCGTGCTGATCCGTCGACTGCGATGGTCGGTGGGCTATGGCCCGGACACGACGGCTTGGCTGCTGCGCCCGGCAGGCGTACGCCGCAGCCTGCCCGGCGTACTCGGCATGCACTGCCATGGTGGCGTGCGTTCCGTCGGTGCTGAGCAATTGGTCGAGTTGGCGTTCGACGCTCACCCACGGGCTGTCGAGCTCCGAGCTTCCTATTACTCCGGTCGCGCTCCGGCCAGCGAGCTGGCTCGCCAGGGTTACGCCGTCCTCGTGCATGACACGTTCTCCTGGGCCAGCCGGCGGTTCGATCTCTCCCGTCCCACGCCACGGCTGTCCGCACTTATAGAGGCCCAAAACGCCCTATGGCGGCAACAGGGCGTGCAGCCTAGTGATGACGAACGGTGTGATCTGGCGTCCGGGCTGCATGAGGACACCTTGGCCAAAGCCGCCGGTGCGCTCGGCCAGACGTTCGCCGGCGCGGTGCTGACCGATGACCTGATCGCCTTGAGTGTGCTTGCTACTGAGGATGGAGTCGATGCCGAGCGACTGGGGACGTTCGGCTTCTCCGGTGGCGGCGGTCGTAGCTTGCTGCTTGCGGCGCTGGATCACCGGATCAGAGCCTGCGTCGTGAGCTGCATGATGGCCACCTTCAACTCCTTAGTGCCGACCGAGCTGGATACTCACTCCTGGCTGCTCCATATTCCCGGGCTTTGGTCGCTGTTGGACTGGCCCGATCTGACCGCCATGGGTCAGGCTCGATTCCTGGTCCAGTACCGAACCGAGGATGAACTCTTTCCCCTTGCCGGGATGAAGGCGGCGCATGATCATCTGCTGCAGCTTCATGCCGGCACACAGCGTTACCAAGGCTCGTTCAGCTCCGGCGGTCACGCATTCGATGCCGCCATGCAGCAGGAGGCTTGGGCCTTCCTCGGGGAAGTGTTGCAAGGCAGCCGGCGTTAATCAGCAGACTGCACGAGAGTCGGCACCTGCAGGAGGCCGGATCGCACTGTGGCCATGGCCTGATCAAGATCCTGCATCCGGAATCGGCGCCCATATCGGGCCTCGCCCTCTGCGGCTAGCTGCGTAATGTGGTCGTCGACGGCCAGCGCGTTCGCCGCCGTGTTGTAGACGATGATCTTGATCTCATTGGTGCCGCGGCGCACCGCGTTGCTGATCTCGACCCGATACGGCGGCGCCCAGACCAGACCACAGTTGACGCCGTTCACCTGAACCTGAGCAACCTCACCCACCG
>JBKPEY010000259.1:0-3236 GCA_046744405.1 Actinomycetota bacterium | reverse complement strand
TCGGCGTGCATGGAGATCTCGTCCAAGATCACCGCACGTTCAGCGTCGATGTCCTCAGCTGTGACCAGTGAGTTAGTGATCATGTCGGTCAGAACGTCGAGGGCGAGCTCCGCGTCGCTGTGCAGCACTCGGGCGTAGAAGCAGGTGTGTTCCTTAGCCGTGTACGCGTTGAGCTCACCACCCACCGATTCGATCGCGGCCGAGATTTGCTCCGCAGTACGCCTGGAGGTGCCTTTGAAAAGCACGTGCTCCAGGAAGTGCGATACGCCGTGGAGTCTCTGCGTCTCGTGCCGCGACCCGACACCGGCGAAGACACCAAGTGAATAGGTGTTGGTCGATCGAATGTCCTCAGTAACGACCTGGAGACCGCCGGGCAGCACCGTACGTCGCACGGCACCGTCCAATTGCGGAACTCGCCGGCCCGGACGACCACGGGGAACCAGAGGCATCGATCTTGGTCGAACGGGTGCCAGGCGCTACGCCGACACCGACTCCTCCACTACAGGGATCAGTGACAGCTTCCCGCGATCATCGATCTCGTTGATCTCTACCTGGATCTTCTGCCCGACACTCAGCACGTCCTCGACACTCTCCACACGCTGCCCTCCGGAGAGCGGACGCATCTTCGAGATGTGTAACAGACCGTCCTTGCCAGGTAGCAACGAGACGAACGCGCCGAAGGCGGTGATCTTGACAACCGTGCCGAGATAGCGCTCGCCCTTCTCCGGCGCGGTCGGATTGGCGATCGCGTTGATCATGGTGCGTGCGGCCTCGGCCTTGTCGGCGCGATCCGCCCCGACATAGATGGTGCCATCGTCCTCGATGGTGATCTCCGCGCCAGTGTCGTCCTGGATCTGATTGATCACCTTCCCCTTGGGCCCGATCACCTCACCGATCTTGTCGACCGGGATCCTCATGGTGATGATCCGTGGGGCGTAGACGCTCATCTCATCAGGGCCTTCGATGGCCTCGCCCATCACATCAAGCAGCGTGTTCCTAGCGTCTTTGGCCTGGTTCAGTGCGTTGGCCAGCACGGAGGCGGGGATCCCGTCCAACTTGGTGTCGAGCTGCAGGGCGGTGATGAAGTCGCGTGTTCCGGCGACCTTGAAATCCATGTCGCCGTATGCGTCCTCGGCACCCAGGATGTCGGTCAGAGCTGTGTAGCGAGTCTCACCGTCGACCGTGTCAGAGACCAGACCCATCGCAATGCCGGCAACAGGAGCCCTCAGCGGCACACCGGCATTGAGCAGGGCCAGTGTTGAGGCGCACACCGAGCCCATCGATGTGGAGCCGTTTGATCCGAGGGCCTCTGAAACCTGGCGGATCGCGTACGGGAATTCCTCGCGGGTCGGCAATACCGGGATCAGCGCCCGCTCAGCTAGGGCGCCATGACCGATCTCACGTCGCTTTGGTGATCCAACGCGGCCGGTTTCGCCGGTGGAGTACGGCGGGAAGTTGTAGTTATGCATGTAGCGCTTGGTGGTTTCTGGCGCCAGCGTGTCGAGCTTTTGCTCCATGCCCAGCATGTTCAGCGTCGAGATTCCGAGGATCTGAGTCTCGCCGCGCTGGAAGAGTGCCGATCCATGCACCCGCGGTACAACGCCGACCTCGCTAGACAGGGTACGGATATCGGTGAGGCCCCTACCATCGATTCGGATCTTGTCGGTCAAGATCCGCTGCCGAATGAGCTTCTTGGTCAGCGCCCGGTAGGCGCCGGTGATCTCCTTCTCGCGACCCTCGAATTGAGGCGCCAGACGCTCAACAATCGAGTTCTTGAGGGTGTCGGCGGCCTGCTCACGCGAGTGTTTGTCGGCGATTGCCAGGACTTCGGAGAGTTCCGCAGTGGCCGTCTCGGCGACCGCGTCGTAGACGTCGTCGCTGTAGTCGGTGAAGACCGGGAAGTCGGCTGTCACTTTGGGGAACTTGGCCGCGAGCTCGACTTGGGCCTCACACAGCGCACGGATGAACGGCTTGGCCGCCTCCAACCCGCTCGCCACGACATCCTCAGTGGGTGCGGTTTCGCCAGCTTGTACAAGGTCCCAGGTGTGCTCTGTTGACTCTGCCTCGACCATGGCGATGGCTACATCGCCACTAGCGGTTACTCGGCCAGCAACCACCATGTCGAAGGCGGCATCTTCTAGCTGATCGACATCGGGGAACCCAATCCAGCGGTCACCGATCAGTGCGACGCGTACGCCGCCAACCGGTCCGGTGAAGGGCAGTCCAGCCATCTGGGTGGATAGCGAAGCCGCATTGATCGCGACGACGTCGTAGAGCTTGTTCGGATTTAGCGCCATGACAGTCACGATGACCTGAACCTCATTGCGTAGGCCCTTGACAAAGCAGGGACGTAGCGGCCGGTCAATGAGCCGGCAGGTCAGGATGGCGCCCTCCGATGGGCGGCCCTCGCGGCGGAAGAATGAGCCTGGAATACGACCGAGGGCATACATGCGTTCCTCGACGTCCACCGTGAGCGGGAAGAAGTCGATCGCCTCGCGCGGCCTGCTCTGTGCGGTGGTCGCCGACAACACCATGGTGTCGTCATCGAGATAGACGGTCGCCGATCCGGCCGCTTGCCGGGCGAGCAGGCCAGACTCGAAACGGATGACATGGCGGCCAAATTCGCCGTTGTCGATTACGGCTTCGCTGAATTGAAGATCCGGTCCCTCCACGGGAATCCTTTCTGTGGCGCTGGCGTATCCGCCAGTGCCTAAGCGTGGATCGCATCCACACGATGGATGAGGCTCGACGCGACGCGAGTGCGTCTCACGCGTCACAGTCCCCGAGCTGATGGAGGCCGGTCTTCGATCGAGGTTCGCGGGCCAGGGCATGACGCTCCTCCCGAGAACCACTACCGAGGACCGAGTCTCTCCTCGTCGAGCATCTCCGTTTGGAGGATGCGATCTCGAACATGATTGGGGTTATTGAGTTGTGTCTATTCAATTGTGATCCGCGGCCACTGCAGGCATCGGTTGCGAGCAGTGGCCCCCAAGAACTCCTCCGGATCAGCGACGCAGGCCGAGGCGCTCGATGAGCGAGCGATAACGCTCGATATCGGTCTTGGCTACGTAGTTGAGTAGCCGACGCCGTTGCCCGACGAGCAGCATCAAGCCGCGTCTGCTGTGGTGGTCGTGCTTGTGCTCTTTGAGGTGTTCGGTGAGATGCGCGATCCGCTTTGTCAGGATTGCGACCTGGACCTCGGGAGAACCCGTGTCACCGTCGCTGGTCGCGTACTC
>JBKPEY010000386.1:0-2091 GCA_046744405.1 Actinomycetota bacterium | reverse complement strand
GGCTGCTGCCATTGTGAGTCTCGGCGAGTTCGGAATCCTGTTCGCACTGCCTCTGTGGTTCCAGAACGTCCTTGGCTACACCGCCTTTCAGACCGGGCTGGTGCTGGTTGCTCTGGCAAGCGGCAGTTTTCTTGCCAGCGGACTAGGTGCGGCGCTCGGAGCGCGCCGCAGTCCGGTATTTATCGTCCGTGTCGGCATCGCTTTGGAGATCGTCGGAGTCGCCGGTCTCGGACTGCTGCTGCGCCCGGACTCCACCTGGGCGATCGCTGTGCCACTGTTGTTCGTCTATGGCGTCGGTGTGGGCTTCGCAACCGCACAGCTCACCGGGGTGGTGCTCGCCGATGTGCCCGTGGCACGCAGTGGCCAAGGTTCTGGAACCCAGAGCACCGCTCGGCAGATCGGATCCGCATTCGGTATCGCGATCCTCGGCACGGTCCTGTTCGCGACCTTGGAGTCGCAACTAAGCACCGGATTGGAGAAGCTGCAGCTGACAGATGGGCAACGGACCGCCTTGGTCACGGCGGTCAAGGACAGCGCAGGTGGAACAATTCCGGCCCTCGCCGCCGATCCTCGCACCGCGCCAGTGGCGGACGCCGCGCGAACGGCGCTTACCAATGCGACTCGGGCTGCAGCGCTCACGGCGGCAGGGTTCTTGGCAGTGGGCCTTGCCGCGAGCACGTCGCTCGGCCGCCGCACCTCCATTGCCAAGGAGGAGTCGTCGACCACGCCGGCCGGTGTCGGGCCGCCGCGCTAGCCGACGACCTTACGTGGGCAGGACGCCACGGACCTGACTATCGCGGGAGTGAGCCGGGTTGCCGTCGTACGGCTCGATGGAAACGTCGACGATGGTAAACCCCTGAAGCTGTCCGGCGAGCTCGGGAGGCAGCGGGTAGGTGGCCCGGCCATCGTCAGGCAGGACGCCCAGGGTGTACATCCGCTCACCGTCGGTGTTGATCAGCCACACTTCCCGGTAGCGATCCGGAGTGGTTGGAGCGTCGATCTGGACTCTGAGCTCCGGCTGCCCTTGGTCCGTGATCAACTCGGCGGTGCCGTGTCCGGTGTGTCCGGGCAGTGCCTCCAGCGAAACACGCGACGTGACCTCGACCCTGTCCCGGGTCGCGACCGTGGTGATACCCGCCCCGACGATGAGCCCGAATGCGGCGGCAAGGGCCGCGATCAACAACGACCGCCGCTTCCTGAAGGTTCGGTCAGGCTGTTGGGTGAGCGTTGTCGGAAGCGTCGGCTCCACAGTAGCGGTGGTGGTCGCCGTGTCGGCCGCCGAGGTAGTCGTAGTAGCGGCGGCTGTCGAGATGCCAAGCTGGGCCTGCACGGATTGCCACACCGCGTTCGGAACTATTTGGGGATCGACATGCTCAGGTTGCCGGGTAAGGTCGGCGATCCGGCCCAGCTCTGCGAACTCCTCGCCACATTGGGCGCAGTTGGCCAGATGGTTCTGCTCGGCTTCGGTGAACGCCTCCTCAGTGCCAAGCACTGCGCCGGTCAGTCGATCAGAGCTGAGATGGGTCACGATGCCACCTCCACCAGTCGTGCACGTAGGTGGAGCAGGCCGCGTCGTACGTGACTTTTGACCGTTCCCAGTGGCAGATCGAGCTGCTCAGCGATCTGGGGATAGCTACGTCCCTCCCAAAAGGCAAGTTGCAGGATGGTGCCCCGCGGGTGCGGGAGCTGACGAATCTCCTCGGTGAGCACGAGCCGATCGATGAGGGTTGACAACCCCTCTGACTGAACCTGCACGTCGCTGTTCGCCACAGCCTGGACGAGGCGTACCTCACGGCCACGAGCCCGCAACCGGTCGGCGACTTTGTTGCGGGCGATGGCGATCAGCCAGCCCACCAGACTGCCTTTGTCCGCCTGGTAGCTGGCGCGGCCGCGCCAGGCGCTCACGAATACCTCCTGCGTGATCTCCTCACCGTCACTCGAGCTTTGCAATGCGCGATAGGCGATCGTGTAAATCAGCGGCGCAAAGCGTCGGAAGACCTCCTCCAGGCACGCTTCGTCACCTCGAGCGAAGCCCACTTTGAGCTGGGCTTCGCTGGCAGTGCGCCAGTTGACGTCTCCATCGACCGCCTC
>JBKPEY010000351.1:0-8893 GCA_046744405.1 Actinomycetota bacterium | reverse complement strand
CGAAGTCGTAGAAGCCAGAGACACTGCGCACACGTATCTCGGCCACCACGCTGGCCTGGGGTGAGCCGCCGTCAAGATCATCAAGTACACCGCACTCGAGTTCGCGTGCGCCGACGAATCCCTGTTCGACGATGATCTTGGGATCATAGGCCTGCGCGACCTGAATGGCCTGCTCAAGGCAAGCCGGATCATTCACCTTGGAAATGCCCAAGCTGGATCCGCCGCGAGCTGGCTTGATGAACAACGGGTATTGCAATGTCGTGATGGCTTCCAGGCATGCCGCCTTGTCCCGCCGCCACTCGGACGAAGTAACCGGAACGAAAGGTCCAATAGGCAGCCCGGAAGCGGCTAGCACGAGCTTCATGTAGTGCTTGTCCATGCCGACGGCGCTGGCCAACACACCGGCACCCACATAGCGGGTACCCATCATCTCGAACAGTCCCTGGATGGTGCCGTCCTCACCATAGGGCCCGTGCAGCAATGCCAGCGCGACGTCCACGGGGCCAACCTGGGAGAGTGCGGACCGGTCGCGAACTGCCAACTCGCTGCCACTGGAGACCCGCATCAGCAAGGCCTCTGCGGCATTCTCGCTGAGCTCCGGCAATCTCCCATCGGTCACCGCAAGCCGGCTGATCGTCTCTGGATCCACCACGATCCAGCGCCCAGTGCGGGTAATGCCAATACCCACTACATCAAAGCGATCCCGATCCAACGCG
Source organism: Actinomycetota bacterium (assembly GCA_046744405.1). GTDB lineage: Bacteria > Actinomycetota > Actinomycetes > Propionibacteriales > Propionibacteriaceae > Microlunatus. The sequence goes on along the minus strand of JBKPEY010000351.1, from coordinate 8,177 downwards.
CTGAGCACGCCAGCCGCGGTGAGACAGGACACGCCGTGCTCGCTGCTGGTTCCCCCGAAGACCACCGCGACGCGGTGCCGAGAACCGTTGACCCTTCGAACGCTCGGCTGGCTTTCACTCACGATTCTCGACCTTATCCGGGGTGGGCCGATCCTGCGGCGTACCCAGCAGACTTGGGCTCGTGACCAAGCAACCGCACCGTCCTGATCGCACGTCGCAACACCCGTTCCGCCGCGAGACTCTCGCAGTCACGGCCGGCCGCCCAGACCGAGTCGTAGACGCGCCGCTCAATCCGCCGGTGGTCTTTGCGTCGACCTACATAGCTGCCCATGATGTGAGTGCCGCAGAGATCGGCTATGGCCGGTACGGCAATCCCACATGGCAGGCACTGGAGCAGGCGATCGGCGCTCTGGAAGGCGGCCGGGCGCTGACCTTCGCCTCAGGTATGGCAGCTGCACATGCGGTGCTGGAGCTGATGTCGCCAGGCACCGTTGTGGTCATTCCGCACAACTGTTATCTGGGAGTAGCCGAGGCCGTCGATCGCAGGGCCGCAAGGGACGACTGGCAGGTGCGTCGGGTCAACGTCGCGGACGCCGCGGAGGTGCTGGCTGCCGCAGCGGGCGCTGACCTGGTGTGGATTGAGTCACCTACCAATCCAACGATCGAGGTCGCCGATCTGCCCGCGCTAGGCCGCGATCTCAGCGCTGAGACGCTGTTCGTGGTGGACAACACGTTCGCCACTCCCCTGCTGCAACGGCCCCTGGAGTCCGGCGCCGATATCGTCTTGCACTCGGCTACCAAGTTGTTGTCGGGTCATTCCGACGTCCTGCTCGGCGCGCTTGTGACCAGGCTCGACGACGGAAAGACCTTTGAGGCATTGGATGCCGTACGCCGCTCTTTAGGCGCCGCCCCTGGTCCAATGGAGACCTACCTTGCGCTGCGTGGCCTGCGTACCTTGCCGTTGCGTCTCGCCCAGGCGCAGGCAAGCGCGCAAATCCTCGCCGAGCGCCTCGTCGGACACAAGCACGTGCAGCGAGTGCGGTTTCCCGGGCTTGCTACCGACCCTGGTCACGACGTCGCGCGGCGCACCATGTTGGGTTTCGGTTCACTGATCTCGATTGATCTTGCCGACGCGAAAACCGCGGATGCATTCGTCGAGGGCTGCTCGCTGTGGGGATTTGCCACCAGCCTCGGAGGAGTCGAGTCCACCATGGAACGTCGCCGCCGCTGGGGCGGTGAGCTGTTATCGGTGCCCGAAGGTCTGGTACGGATGTCGGTTGGGATCGAGCACGTCGAGGACCTGTGGGCTGATCTTGCCCAGGCCCTTGATCAACTCTCCTGAACCGACTTGTCACAATCTGCGCACCAATATGGTGCTGAAATTCTGACAAGTCGGCGTAGTGGAACTAGTAGCGCTCCGGTTTGGCCGAGCGAGACATCAGCGCCGTGATCATCTCCGCAGGGGTCAGCTCGCCGGCGATGACAGCTGCGACATTCTCCACGATCGGCAGTTCCACATCGTGCTTGGCAGCCAGTTCAGTGATCGACGCACACGACTTCACTCCCTCGGCAACCTGACGAGTTGACGCCGTGATCTCGGCTACGGTACGTCCGCGGCCGAGTTCCTCACCGAAGGACCGGTTCCGCGACAACGGCGAGGAGCACGTTGCCACCAGATCCCCGAGCCCGGCCAAGCCGGAGAAGGTGTAGGGGTCGGCACCCAGCGCCAGTCCCAGCCGGGTGATCTCTGCTAGCCCTCTGGTGATCACCGAGGCAGTCGCGTTCGCGCCTAGGCCGAGGCCTATCGCCATGCCAACAGCCAGCGCGATGACGTTCTTGGTTGCACCGCCGAGCTCGCAGCCGACCACATCGGTGTTGGTGTACGCGCGGAATCGGGCGGTGTGACAAACGGCCTGAAATGCCTCGGCCGTAGTAGGCGAGATGCTTGCGACCACGCTGGCTGATGGCTGGCGTTCGGCGATCTCCCGAGCCAGATTCGGCCCCGTGACAACCACAATGCGCTCTGGCCGAATCTGACCGGCCTCGGCGATTACTTCGCTCATCCGTAAGCCACTGCCGAGCTCGATGCCCTTCGCCAAGCTCACCACGATGGCGTTCTCAGGGATCGGCCAGTGGCTGAGATTGCTGCGAAGCGATTGGGATGGCACGGCCAGCACCACAAAATCGGCTCCGCTCATCGCCCGTTGCGGATCGCTGACGGCCTGCAAGGACTCTGGCAGGGTGAGGTCGGGGAAGTAGTCGGGGTTGCAGCGGTCGAAGTTGATCTTGTCTGCGAGCTCGGGGCGCCGCGCCCACAAGGTCACCTGATTGCCGGCGTCGGATACCACCAGTGCAAAGGCGGTCCCCCAGGACCCCGAGCCCATAATTGTGATACGAGCCGGAGCGCGCACCGTATCGGCGGCGCTCATTGTTGGTCTCCGGTTGCCATGTCTGTCCGCGGATCGTAGCGATGCGCGGGCGGCGGTGTCTGGCGCAGCTCAGCCACTAAGACGGTGATGGCGTCCATGATCCTTGTCGTCGCCTCATCAAGCGTGACGGCACTGACCGGCTTGCTTCGAAGATCATCGAACTGGATCGGATCACCAGCCGCGACTCGCAAAGTCTTGCGAGGAAACAGCTTCGGGAACCGCGGTTTGCGACCGGGCATCAGCTCCTGAGCACCCCACTGCCCGATGGGCACGACAGGACAGCCTGTCTTCAAGGCCAGCCGAGCCGCACCCGTCTTGCCTTTCATCGGCCATAGCTGCGGATCGTAGGTGATTGTTCCCTCTGGATAGATCACCAAGGCACGGCCCTGCTCAATCGCTTGAGCCGCTGCAACGAGCGCATCCTTGGATTGTGCAGACCCTCGCTGAACCGGGATTTGCCCACAAGCAGCAATGATGCGCCCAACCACTGGGATGCGGAACACCGATGCTTTTGCCAGGAAGCGCGGCCAGCGCCCGGAAAAGGCAAGAAACTGACCGACGGCCAGCGGGTCCGCGTTGGAAATATGGTTCGCGACAAAGATCACCCCGCCGCCCTGCGGTACCTTCTGCTGCCCTCGCCAATCGCGCTTGGTTAGTGGCCGCAAGACCGCATGCACAATCCTCACGACTGTTGAGATTGCCTGGGCTCCCGGCTCGTGATTGGCCTCTGACAGTGGCCTAAGCAGCGTATGCCGACTCACGGCGGGAATCTCAGCCATCAAACCTCGATCTTGGTGAAATCACGGGCGCGATCCGCGTGAGGCGAAGCGTCGCAAATAATACCGATCGTGCGCCGCCCTGTTGAGGTAGAGAGATTCGTCAGAGTCCACACGAACGTCGACTCGAGATGATGGGCGCACCAGCAGCTGCGGGCCTGATCGCTCTCAAGCCGACTGCGTATGCCAAATCTCGACTCGAGGTGCCCGACCCGTTGCGGCGACGGCTGGCCTGGACGATGGCCGTGGACACGCTCTCGGCACTAGCTGGGGCGTTGCCGCACGTACTGGTAGTCAGTGATCAACCGGGGCTGGAGGCGCAGCTTCGTCGAGCGGGACTGGCGGCCGAGGTGATCAGTGAGTCCGGCCATGTCGGCATCAATTCGGCTCTCAGCCGTGGTGCACAGACACTGCAACGGCAAGGGTTTACAACGGTCCTGGCGTGTGTTGGTGATCTTCCGGCGTTACGCCCGGACTCCGTGCTGCGAGTGCTCGATGCCTCCCAAGCTCATCGTCGATCGTTCGTCGCGGATGCCTCTGGAGTCGGCACCACGATCCTGATTGCGCACAGTGTCGAGCTGGCACCGCAGTTTCAGGGCCGGTCGGCGGCGGCGCACCATGCCTCCGGGGCGGCGAGCCTATCGGAGGAAGCGATCGGTTCACCTGTTGCCGACGCACGTCGCGATGTCGATACCGAAGCCGATCTCGCCGTGGCAGTCGGGCTAGGCGTCGGTGCTGCAACCGGAGCGCTTGTCGATCGTGGCACGGGTCAGCTCGGCCACTACGAGTTGATCACTGCAACGCAATGGCGCACTGCCGACGGGGACCAGCTCGCAGTCACGTCTGCTGGAAGACGGATCGCCTTACCTGCAAAGGCTCTCGGCGCTGAACTCCGACATGTCAGAGTCGGCCAGCGACTCCACTCGGTGGCGGCGGAAGGCCGCGTGCTTTCCGCCTGGCTCTAGCTGGATCGGCGCGCGAGCGAGCAGTCAAGCTAACGCTTGGCCGCGGTCTTCTTGGCGGTTGCAGTCTTCTTGGCAGGCGCCCGCGAAGTGGTTTTGCGCGCCGGCACTGCAGTCTTCGAGGTCGCCGCACTGCCACTGGTGGCTTTGGTTGTCGCCTTCTTGACGGGCGCCTTCGGCACCTTCTTGGCTCCCGAGACATAGGCCTTCAGGTCCGAACCCGCACGGAAGCGTGGAACCGCCGTCGCCTTAGCGCGCTTGCGCTCACCCGTACGCGGATTGCGCACCATCCGTGCCGAACGAGGCACCTTCTCGAAAACCCCAAACCCGGTGATCGAGACCTTCTCCCCAGCTGCAGTCTTGTAGGTGATGGTTTCCACCACGGCGTTAAGGGCCTTTGCTGCTTCGGACTTGCTGCCGTCGTAATAGGCAGCCACCGCCTGAATCAATTCAGCCTTGTTCACAGCTTCCCTTCTCGATGCGGTTCCAAGCTTGCTGGGAACTTGGGCAGCGTACGGTACGCCTGCAGGCCCAACGCTAGGGAAGATCGCGCAGCCAGACAATCACTTTGCTTGCATATTTTGGTGTCTTGTAAGGGAAAACTCGCCAAGGTCGACCGCCGGCGTTGCCAAACAGCACCGCACGCCTTCTAACCGCTGCTTGCAACCTTGGCCGGTAGCGTCGTGGGCTTGTGCGCCGGTCGGTCGCGCTCGAAGGCATCGATGTGATCAACATGCCGCAGCGTCAATCCGATGTCGTCCAGGCCTTCGATCAGCCGCCACCTGGTGTAGTCATCGATCTCGAAGTCGGTATGGAACCCTTCTGCGGTGATCTGCCGTTCAACAAGGTCGACGGTGATCGGCGCAGCGGGATGTTCCTCGACGAAGTCCCACAGCTCTTCGATGATCTTCTGGTCGATGACTGCGATCAGCAGTCCGGCCTTTCCGGAATTGCCGCGAAAGATATCCCCAAACCTGGAGCCGATCACGACCTTGAAGCCGTAGTTCTGCAGCGCCCAGACGGCATGCTCCCGCGAGGAGCCGGTGCCGAAGTCGGGACCGGCGATCAAGATCGTCGCACCCGCGTATTGGGGCAGATTCAGCACGAAGTTGGGGTCGTTGCGCCAGGCTGCGAACAAGCCATCTTCAAAGCCTGTCTTGGTTACTCGCTTCAGATAGACAGCGGGGATGATCTGGTCGGTGTCGACATTGCTGCGCCGCAATGGAAGTGCCGTGCCAGTATGCGTAGTGAATGCATCCATGATCATCGACTCCCCGAGAGATCGGCTGGTGAGCTGAGCGTGCCGGTCACCGCGGTCGCAGCGGCGACGAGTGGTGACACCAGGTGCGTCCGACCGCCCTTACCTTGTCGGCCTTCGAAGTTGCGGTTCGAGGTGGATGCGGCTCTCTCGCCGGGAGAAAGCTGATCAGGGTTCATACCCAAACACATCGAGCAACCGGCGGCCCGCCATTCGGCTCCGGCCTCTTTGAAGATCACGTCAAGGCCCTCCGATTCGGCTTGCAAGCGGACTCGGGCGGAGCCGGGCACGACGAGCATTCGTATGGTTTCGGCAACATGGTGGCCCTTGATGACGTCGGCCGCGGCGCGCAGGTCCTCGATCCGCCCGTTCGTGCATGAGCCGAGAAAGACAGTGTCAACGCGGATGTCGCGCATCTTCTGGCCAGGTTCGAGCGCCATGTACTCCAGGGCCTTCGTGGCTGCCGTCCGGTCTGCTTCCTCGGCGAAGGTTTCGGGATCGGGTACTGCAGCACCCAGTGGCACACCTTGTCCAGGATTGGTTCCCCAGGTGACGAATGGCGTCAGCTGCGTCGCATCAAGATCGACTTCTGCGTCGAAGACCGCGTCCGGGTCGGTGCGCAGTGTCTTCCAATAGGCCAGCGCCGTGTCCCAGTCCGCGCCCTCTGGGGCGTGCGGACGACCCTGGATATAGCTGAAGGTGGTTTCGTCCGGCGCGATCATGCCGGCCTTGGCGCCCCATTCGATGCTCATGTTGCAGATCGTCATGCGGCCCTCCATGCTGAGGGCCTCGATGGTGGAGCCGCGATACTCCACGATGTAGCCCTGGCCGCCTCCGGTCCCTACCTTGGCGATTAGCGCCAGCACGATGTCCTTCGCCGTAACGCCGACCGGCAGTTCGCCGTTCACATTGACCGCCATGGTCTTGGGTCGGGCCTGCGGCAGGGTCTGGGTGGCCAACACGTGCTCTACCTCGGAGGTACCGATGCCGAACGCGATCGCTCCAAACGCACCATGTGTGGAGGTATGCGAGTCGCCGCAGACCACGGTCAGCCCAGGCTGAGTCAGGCCCAGCTGCGGGCCGATGATGTGCACAATGCCTTGATCAAGATCACCAAGGCTGTGGATCCGAATCCCGAACTCGCGCGCGTTGTTACGAAGGGTGTCGACCTGCATCCGCGATACCGGATCGGCGATTGGCCGGTCGATGTTCAGCGTGGGCGTGTTGTGGTCCTCTGTCGCGAGGGTCAGATCCGGCCGGCGTACCTGCCGCCCAGTCTGCCGCAGCCCATCGAAAGCCTGCGGGCTAGTCACCTCATGGATGAGATGAAGATCAATGAAGAGCAGATCGGGCTCGCCTTCGGCGGTTCGTACGACGTGGTGATCCCACACCTTCTCGCTCAGTGTCTTGCCCATGATGATCGATCTCTCCTGTCCCCGGTTCCCCGCTGATTCCGCCGCAGTGTGCTCCCACAATTCAGACGACCAGCAAGCTAATCGTCCCACTTGCCTTCCAGCATTCGAGACGGCAGTATCAAGGCATGGACAACTCTAGCGGTGTCGGCGTCCTTGACAAAGCCGCCCTAGTGCTCAGTGCCCTGGAAACCGGGCCGACCACCCTGGCTGGTCTCGTCGCCGCGACTGGGCTGGCCCGGCCGACTGCCCACCGGCTTGCCGTCGCCCTCGAGCATCATCGTCTGGTCAGCAGAGATCTGCAAGGCCGCTTCGTGCTCGGTCCACGGCTTGGCGAGCTGGCATCCGCGGCCGGGGAGGATCGACTGCTAGCGACTGCCGGACCGGTGCTCGCTCGGCTGCGAGACATCACAGGCGAGTCGGCTCAGATGTTCCGTCGGCAAGGTGACTATCGGGTGTGCGTCGCCACTGCGGAGCGCATGTCGGGGCTGCGTGACAGCGTGCCCATCGGCACACAGCTGACCATGAGCGCGGGTTCGGCGGCCCAAGTGTTGTTGGCATGGGAGGAGCCCGAAAGGATGCAGCGAGGACTGCGGGGCAGCCGGTTCTCCGCTGTCGCACTGGCGGCCGTACGCCGCCGCGGTTGGGCTCATTCGGTCGGCGAGCGGGAACCCGGCGTCGCCTCGGTTTCGGCGCCCGTACGCTCCCCCTCTGGCAAGGTCATTGCTGCAGTCAGCGTGTCCGGGCCGATCGAACGACTGTCTCGTCAACCCGGCCGCCTCCATGCACCGGCGGTGATCGCAGCCGCGGAACGACTGAGTGAGGTGCTCCGCCGCAGCGGCGGTGAGTGAACTCCTACGCTCAGCTGCCGAAAGTCTCGCTAGGGTCAGATCTGTGGAGGAACCGTTTAGAAGTCGGGCTCTTCGTATCGATCATGCGCTGCAGCGCTGGCGCGCTCGGCGCGCTCGGGATGCCGGGTATACCCCTGAGGTTATTCCCTACACCAGCTATGGCTCGACGAGTTGGATACGGGTGCTGGCTCGCGTGCTGCTTGCGAAGGCTCCTCAGCGCCACGCCGACACGCCGACCGGGATACGCGGCTGGCGTAACTTTGTGGGGGTCCCGATTGAGAACGCGACCGTAGGTGTGGACATCGGCGAGCGATCCTACGATGTCCAGGCCGATGCGAGCGGCATTATCGATCTGGTTATCGATGTTGATCTTGAACCGGGCTGGCATCAGATCGGCATTAGCTCCGAGGGTTCGGAGGTCGCGAGGGCTTTGGTCTTCGTCGTCGATCCCCAAATGACGTTTGGAGTGGTATCCGACATCGATGACAC
>JBKPEY010000219.1:0-3309 GCA_046744405.1 Actinomycetota bacterium | reverse complement strand
CTCAGCCGTCAGTCATCCAAGCTCCCCATAGTCAAATTGACAGTAGTTCCCGTCATCCCGCTCGCCTTGTCGGAAGCCATAAAGACCGCCACGTGAGCGAGCTCTTCAAGGCTCATGAGCCGTCGCGCATGTGTCTTGCCTGCAAGGCGTTCTTGCCACTGTTCCCAGGTGAGGCCCGCTGCCTCGGCGCGAGGTTGGAAGGCTTCCTTGATCGTGTCGGTCTCAGGCATGGCCTGTGGTCGCAGACCGACCACCCTAATCCCGTGAGGTGCGAGCTCGGCAGATAGATCTCGGGTAAGCGCCTCCTTGGCGGCCATCGCCGGTCCGTAGCCACCGACTAAGGGAATGCCAGTACGCGAGTGCAGCGCGGTCACGGTCATGATCACCCCTGATTTGTTCGGGATCATCCGCCGGGCGGCCAAGCGTGCCGTGAGGAAGTACGACGTCGTATAGGCCATGATCGGCAGCGAGAACTGGGCGGTATCCAACTCGATCAGAGGCACACCCAGAATCTTCGTATCGGGAATGCCGACGGCGTTGAACGAGATATCGACGCGGCCGGCCTTGTCGATCACCGACTCTAGATGCCCGTCGATAGCTTGTTCGTCCAAGGCGTCTACCTCAGCCGACTCGGCGGATCCGCCGGCGGCGATGACTTCCTTGGTGACGACTTCAACCGGTGCCAGGTAGCGCCCGGTAAGAAAGACCGTGGCACCCTCGCGCGCAAAGCCGTGTGCCACGGCACCGCCGATCGCGCCTGCGGCACCGTAGATCACGGCAACCTTGTTCTTCATGATCATCTGTGCTTCCTTCCTGTCCCGATGATGCAGACACCCACGGATCGAGAAACTGGGCGTGTACAGACCGCCCAGTTCAGCGCTCGGCCGGTGTCTATACACCATGGAAGACGGTGGAGGTGATGACAGTCGACCTGATCACACGAGCGCGATCCGGGGACGGCGACGCTTTCCGAGAGCTGACCGAACCGCACCGCCGAGAGCTGCAGGTGCACTGCTACCGGATGCTCGGATCGTTCCAAGACGCCGAGGACGCCCTTCAAGAAACGCTGTTGAGCGCCTGGCAAGGCCTGCCCAGATTCGAGGAACGCGCGTCGCTGCGTACCTGGCTCTACCGGATCGCGACCAACCGGTGCCTCAACGCGCGTCGCTCGGCCAGCCGACGCCCGGCCAAGGAGTGGAACATCCCCGAGGTTGAACCGCCCGAGCCGACCGGCATCGGCGAAGTCGTATGGCTCGAGCCATTTCCCGACGCGCTGCTCCAGGGTGGAAGCAGCGTCCCACTGGGCCCAGAGGCACGCTACGACCAGACCGAATCCATCTCGTTGGCCTTTGTGACCGCATTTCAGGCCCTGCCGCCTCGCCAGCTCGCCGTCCTGCTCTTGCGCGACGTCCTCGGATTTCAGGCGAAGGAGGTGGCCGAGATGCTGGACGCGACTGTCGAGTCGGTCAACAGTGGCCTTAAGCGGGCGCGTGCCGGCATGCAGCGGCTACGGCCACCGACCGACCGGGAACCGCCTCCGCCCACTGCTTCACCCTCCGAAGATGCAATCGTGGCGAAGTTCGTGAGCGCCTACGAGTCCGCCGACCTGGATGGGCTGGTCGCCTTGCTCACCGACGATGTCTTCATTTCCATGCCACCGATGTCGTTGGAATATGAGGGCCGAGACGTCGTAGCGCGCCTGTTCGCCAGCATCTTCGGTTCCGGTCGGAGATTCGAACTCGTGCCGACCCGTGCCAACGGCCAACCGGCATTCGGAGCCTATTTACGCGCCGCCTCTACAGGTATTGGGCACGGGGTCGGACTCATCGTTCTCACTCTCAGCGGCAGCCGAATCTGCGCCATGACCCGTTTCGACAACAGCGTGCTTCCCTGGTTTGGGCTGCCGCGATCACTCTCCAGCTAATCAGTCCTTGAGGTCTTCCTCAGAGTGCTCCGGCTGATAGACAACATCGGCGTCGGACTCATTGGCGGTGCCTGCCAAGTCAGCGGGATCGACGGTTCCCTCCGGGTTGTCCTCAATACTGAGGCTGCCGTACTCGTCGGTGCCCAGTGGAGTGCTCTGTTCGTCGTTTTCGCTCCGCTCGGGCGTCTGATCTGACATGAGATCTCCTTGGGTTGACGGTCTCGACTCAGCGTACAGTCGAAGACGTCGCGAGATTGGGGATCACCATGGCAGTGAGCATGGGCATCCCGGGGTTGGACGAGGTTGGTCCGGGTACACATATTTGCGCCCTGTACTCCGACCTTGCGGAGCGCGATCAACTGCTGTATCCCTTCCTGCAAGAAGGCATACGTGAGGGCGACACGTGCCTGTGTCTTATCGATGACGGCGAACCGACGGCGATTCGTGATCAAGTAGCGAAGAAGCTGAACGGTCACCGATCACCAGGTTTCAAGCAGCTGGACGTCGATCGAGCGTGCGAGGTCTACCTGCAAGCCGGACGGTTCTCGGTCGATCACATGGTTTCGTTCCTGTCCGGACGCCTGAGCCGCGCGGCGGAGTCGGACTTTCCACGACTGCGGGCTGCGGGTGAGATGTCATGGGTGCTGCCGCAGCCAGGAGCAGCCGAGGACTTCTTTGTCTACGAGTCAGCGGTCAACAAGATCATCGAAGACAAGCCGGCCGTTTTTATGTGCCTGTACGACCTGCAGCGCTTTGGCGTCTCGACCCTGGTTGACGTCATCAAGACCCACACCAAAGTGCTGCTCGAGGGGATGGTGCTGGAGAACCCCCATTACCTGACCGCGACGTATCCCCTGGCACGAGTGTTGAAAACGCGTACGGGCGCGATGTCAGACCCGTGGCGGACCCTCACAGATGCAGAGCTGCGTATCGCCGAGCTAGTGGCCGGCGGTCTGACGAATCGAAACATCGCGGAGTACCTGAATCTGTCACCTCACACGGTCGATGCACACCTCAAACACACCTACACCAAGCTCAACATCCACTCTCGAGTCGAGCTGGCGGTGTTGGCCCTCGAGCATCGCTAGACGGCACCAGCTGCGTCTGTTGGTGATCACTGACGGGGATGGCAGACCTACCCGCGACGACTAACGGCGGCGCTCCCCCATTCACGGGATGTCCGGACCCAGCTCTGGGTGCCAACATGATCAAGTTAGGCAATCACACACGGGAGTAAGCGATGGCAACGGCAGTCGGCATTGATCTTGGAACAACTAATTCGGTTATTGCGGCTATGGAAGGGGGCCAAGTCCAAGTCATCCCGAACGCCGAGGGCAACCGCACGACGCCATCTGTGGTCGCCTTCCTCGACTCCGGTGAACGGC
>JBKPEY010000251.1:0-3121 GCA_046744405.1 Actinomycetota bacterium | reverse complement strand
CGGGTTGCAAGCCGGCTTTCACTGCATCGGAGACGATGCCGTGGGCGCTGCCGTGTCGGGCCTACGCCGGGCGGCTGAAACGCTTGGTGTGCCGCGCATTCGGACGGCGAGGCATCGCCTTGAGCACCTGGAGATGATCTCGAACCCCGATATCGTCACCCTGGCCGATCTCGGAGTGGTGGCAAGCGTCCAGCCGGCCTTCGACGCTGCCTGGGGGAAGCCTGGCGAGCTCTACGAGCAACGTCTCGGCTCTGACCGCGCCAGGGGGATGAACCGGTTTGCCACGCTGGCGGCATCCGGCGTTCCGCTGGCCTTCGGCACAGATGCACCGGTCACCCCGCTCGCCGGCTGGGAGACTGTACGGGCTGCGGTGCAGCACTGCCAACCGAGCGAGCGGCTGAGTGTCGCCGCTGCCTTCGACGCGGCAACCAAAGGCGCGCACTGGGCAGCTTTCGCCGACAAGGCGGGTGCCATAAGAGTCGGAGCCGCGGCCCACCTTGCCGTCTGGGACGTCACAGATGCCGACTTGGAAGGACCCTTCAGCCTGCCCAGACTGGATGACGGCCCGCTGCCGACCTGCGCGGCCACAATCTCTGCTGGCCAGTTCGTCTATAAATCCGAGTTGTTTACGGGATAGACGGGGAGCATCGATGGAGCGAGCGAAACGAGCGGAGCAATCAAACTCGGATCGCGCCTCCGCCGTGCTGAGGAGGAGTGAGTGGACACGTTTTTCGTCTGCGAGCGACGAGGAAGTAGGCGGGCTCCGCGGCTCGATCCGCGCGGAGCGAGCGGAGGCGGGCGGAGCAATCAAACTCGGATCGCGCCTCCGCCGTGCTGAGGAGGAGTGAGTGGACACGCTTTTCGTCTGCGAGCGACGACGAAGTAGGCGGGCTCCACGGCGCGATCCGCGCGGAGCGAGCGCAGGCGAGCGGAGCAATCAAACATGGGTAGGCTCGCTCTGTGTCTGGGCCCCTTGCGTCTTTGACGCGCTCACTTGTGGCTGAGACGCCAGCTACTCAACCGACGCGAGTGCTCCAGCCGATGCCTCTCCCGCTCCGCGTGGGGATCGTGCTGCTCGCCGGAGTCGCCGTTGGTCTGAGCTGGCAGCCCTATGGTGTGTGGCCGCTGATGCTGCTAGGCATTCCCGCTTTCACCTTGGCCGTCCTTAGGGTGCGCCTGCTCAATGCATTCGGTCTCGGATACCTCTTCGGGCTAGCGATGCTGGCACTTGCGATTAGCTGGGTTCACGTCCTCGGCACCTGGGTCGCCGTAGTGTTGATCATTTTCATGTCGCTGTTCTTCGGCCTGCTCGGACTTGCCACGACCTTGGTCGGCCGGCTGCGCTGGTGGCCGGTCGCCGCCGCCTGCTGCTGGGTGTTGATCGAGTACGCCTACTCGCGGATTCCATTCGGTGGGTTCGGCTGGACCCGGATCGCATACGCGGTCGTGGACACACCGTTGGCCGGTTTCTTCCCGATCATCGGAGTGGCCGGCGTCTCCTTCCTGATCGCACTGATCGGTCAGCTCATCGCCTGGGTGGTCGTGGAGCTGATTGCACCTCCCCGTTCCGGAGTGAGGCGGCGTAACCACGTCATCGGCGCAGTGGCAGCGATCCTCGGCATTAGCCTGCTCGGCTCAGCGCTGCGGCTCTATCAGGTCGAACCCGCGGCCACCTCAGCGGGAAGTGTGCGGGTCGGCGTCGTGCAGGGCAACATTCCAGGCCGCGGCATCGAGGCGATGGGCCGGGCCCGTTCGGTCACCAACAACCACCTGTCCGAGACGATTCACCTCATGACTAAGGTGCGGCTTGGTCAGGAAGCGCGGCCGGACTTCTTGCTCTGGCCGGAGAACTCTACCGACATCGACCCGACCGTGGATCCGATCACCCGACAGACCGTGCAGGCCGCAGCCGAGGTGGCCGATCGTCCGATTTTGGTGGGCGCTGTCATGCAAGGACCGGGTCCCGACGAGCGCCAGACCGCAGCACTGTGGTGGGACCCGGAACGAGGCGTCCTCGCTCGCTACGACAAGCAGGATCTAGTGCCGTTCGGTGAATGGATTCCCTTCCGTGGCCAGCTGCTGCCGTTGATTCCGCTACTGCAGGAGGTCGGGGCCCAATCGGTGGCCGGCACTCGACCAGGGGTGCTCGATGTCACCGCCGCCGGACGGTCGATCAAGATCGGCGATGCAATCTGCTTCGAGCTTGCTTACGACCGAACGATCTATTCAGCCATCACCGGCGGAGCCCAGGTCATGATGGTGCAGAGCAACAATGCGACGTACGGCGGCACCGGGCAGATCGAACAGCAGTTCGCCATTACCCGAGCCCGTGCTATGGAGACGCGACGAGAAATCGCAGTAGCTACGACGAACAGCGTTTCTGGTTTCATCACCCGAGATGGCGCGGTCGCCATTCGGACCCATGAGTTCACCGCGCAGAGCATGGTGGTAGAGATGCCTTTGCGGAACGCGCTGACGCCGGCCATCCGAGTCGCTCCTTGGTTGGAGCGGGGCCTCGCGCTTGTGGCGGTGCTAGCTTGCCTAGCCGCCATACTCGGTGGAGCAATCAAGCACCGGATCGCGGGGCGCCGTGCTGAGGAGGAGGAGGGGACACGCTTTTCGACCCCGAGCGACGACGAAGTAGGCGGCTACAAAGCGCGATCCGCGCGGAGCGAATGCAGTGAGCGGAGCAATCAACATGAGCCAATCGATGCCCCCGACGGCCCAGCCCCAGATGGAAGGCGAGAAAGCACCCTCCGAAGCCCTCGGACCGGTGCTGGTCATCATCCCGACCTACAACGAGTCGGAGAACATCACTCGGATCGTCAGCCGGACCCGTAAGGCGGTTCCGGACGCCCACATCCTGGTAGCGGACGACAACTCACCTGACGGCACCGGCAAGCTGGCCGATGAGATCGCGGCCAGCGATGACCATGTCAATGTCATGCACCGGCTCGGCAAGGAAGGCCTCGGGGCGGCGTACCTGGCCGGGTTTGAATGGGGGCTGAACGAGGGTTACGAGGTGCTGGTTCAGATGGACGCCGACGGGTCCCACCAGCCGGAGCAATTGCCGCAGCTGCTGAACGCGCTGAGCGATGCCGATGTGGTCCTCGGATCGCGC
>JBKPEY010000548.1:0-4193 GCA_046744405.1 Actinomycetota bacterium | reverse complement strand
GCGCTGAATTGGATCGACGAGTACGCCAACCTGCAAGGCAATGGCTACATCTCCTATCGGCGCCGCAATGAGCAGACGGGCCTAGAAAACCAATGCTGGAAGGATTCCTGGGACTCCATCGCCTACCACGACGGTCGACTTCCCGGCTTCCCGCGCGCGACATGCGAGCTCCAGGGGTACGCCTACGACGCCAAGATGCGCGGTGCGCGGCTGGCGCGACTTGCCTGGCACGATCCGGCGTACGCCGACCAGCTGGAGCAGGAGGCTGCCGAGCTGAAGCGCCGGTTCAACCAGGACTTCTGGGTGGTGGACGGCGAATTCTTTGCACTCGCGCTCGACGTTGACGGCAACCAGGTCGACTCCTTGACCTCGAACAACGGCCACTTGCTGTGGAGCGGCATCGTCGATGACGACAAGGCCGAAGCCGTCGTACACCACCTCCTCGGGGAACGCCTGTTCTCCGGCTGGGGAGTCCGCACCATGGCGGTTGGCGAGGGCCGCTACAACCCCATCGGATACCACGTGGGAACCGTCTGGCCCTTCGACAACTCCTTCATCGCCTGGGGGCTTCGCCGCTACGGATTCAAAGATGAAGCAGCGGTAGTGGCTGCGGGCATCTTGGAGGCCGCGGAATTCTTCGACGGGCGGCTGCCGGAAGCCTTCGGTGGCTACCCGCGGGCCATGACGAAGTACCCCGTGCAATATCCCACCGCTTGCACCCCGCAAGCATGGTCGACCGGAACACCCTTGCTGTTACTCCGGACAATGCTGGGCCTTCACCCGGTCGAGGAAAACCTCGTCGTCGACGCGGCGCTACCGTCAAGCATCGGCCGCCTGGAGTTACTGGACATCCCAGGCCGTTGGGGCCAAGTTGACGCCTTTGGGCGCGGCCGCGTCGACACCCGGTGGCGTACCGGAGCGGCCGACTAGTTCCTTAGTTGACCCGCGGATCTTGCCGAAGGCTGCGTCGAGCAGGCGCGGCTGCCGGTTTTGTCGCTGGCAACCTCGCGAGTCGGGGACCACTGATGGTCAGCTTTGCCCTAGAGGCAGTCTTCCTGGAACTCGCAACAACAGGCGAGCCGCCACAGAGCACGTCGGTATATAGCTCTATGTGATTGCGCACCATCACTTCGCTATCGAAGCGCTGGCATGCAGCGGCTCGACAGGCACCTCGATGCAGCTCGGCCGCATCGAGCAGTGCCTTTGTCAGGGCCTGCCGTTCCTTGCGCAAGTAGCCGGTGACGCCGTGATCGACGATCTCGGGTGCCGCTCCCCTCGGTGTAGCCACGACCGGAGTGCCAGTAGCCAATGCCTCGATCATCACAAGACCGAACGGCTCGGACCACTGGATTGGGTTGAGCAGCGCGAAAGACTCGCCAACCAGTTTGAGTTTGTCATCCGTACCGAGCTCACCGAGGTATTCGATATCGGAGGACAGTAGTGGTTTGACCTCGCTCTCGAAGTACTCCCGTTCGGCAGGCTCGCGAATCTTGGCAGCCATCCGAAGGGGTACGCCGGCCGCGCGAGCGATCAGTGCTGCCTCTCGCGGACCTTTCTCTGGAGACATCCTCCCCAGAAAACTGGCGTAGCCGCCGTCACCGTGGCCCTCGGGCACATCAGCGACGTCAATGCCGTGATGAATAACCCGAGCGACTGAAACGCCCGCCGCGGTCGAGGCTTGATGATGAGAAATGGCAATGACGGACACATCTTGGAAAGCGCGATAGATAGGCGCCATCTTGGTATCAAGTGGTCCGTGCAGTGTGGTGACGACGGGTGCCGAGCCGTCCCGACAATGCACCAACGGCCCGACGACCGTGTGGTCATGAATGATATCGACCTCACGCATCGCCGCGTAGCTGAGCAGAACGTGCCGGAGCTCAGTGTTGACATCGGAGCACACCGGCGCACCCTCCTCAGCCTTCTCAGCCCCCGGAACTTGGGGTACTGGGCAAGTGCTGTTTCCGGGCGCAGCCAGCAGCACCTCGTGACCGGCAGCAACTAGGCCCCGTGCTAGCCGATCGATGACAGCTTCGATTCCTCCGTACCGCTGCGGTGGGACAGGCACCCACGGCGGAGCAATAAGACCAATTCGCATAACCCTCTCCCTGGGTTTGGACAGCACATGCATTCTCGGGTACGACCTTTCGCAAGTAAATACCCGGAGTACCGGCTTCTTCGGCTGTGCAATCCCGGCTATCTCTTACCCACGCCAGCAAAATTGACGCTAGACGGCTGTCGACCCGGGCGTCGGTCTGCGACCATGTTGGGGTTCGAGAGCGCTGATTTGAGCCTTGGGAGTACGCCATGGGCCTGGCCTTAACCCTGTTGAGTGGTGTCGCCTGGACAGTGGTTTACGCCGTCGCGATCCGGATCGGCTTCCAGCAGCGGACGTACGCGATACCAGCAGTCGCACTTGCGCTGAACATTGCTTGGGAAACGATTTACGCGACACGCGGCCTGGTTACCGGCGATCTCTCGGTGCAGACCTTTGTCAATGTGGCCTGGGCCCTGGCCGACGTGGTGATCGTTTTTACGTTTCTCCGCTACGGGCGAGGGGAACTCCCTGACTTTGTCAGCCGGCCGATGTTCGTCATCTGGGCCGTCCTGATCTTCGCCACGGCGTACGCCATCCAGTGGCTGTTCATCCTGGAATTCGGCTGGGGCAATGCGCCCAAGTACGCCGCCTTCTTACAAAACCTGCTCATGTCGGGGCTGTTCATCGCGATGTTCGTGGCTCGTCGCGGGTCGCGCGGCCAAAGCATCCTGCTTGCGGTCGCGAAGTGGATTGGCACCCTTGCTCCGACGATCCTGTTCGGCGCCCTTGCCGGATCAGCGTTCATCCTCAGGCTAGGACTCTTGTGCAGCATCTTCGATCTTGCCTATATCGGCCTGCTGGTCTGGGCACGACATGGACTGGCACTCGGGTCGCCGGATCGCGCCGCGATAGGTACGTTTGCAACCACAGGTGTCGAAACGAGCCGCTCCTGAGCGGATCATGGGTACGTTTCCCACCACGTGCGGGGAAACGACTCAGTGCGGAGCCGACTATTGACCCAGCCCACAACGGAGACGGACGGCAAACCTAGTTGGTTGCGCCGTGTCGCGGCGGCGGTCGCTCTCGCGGCTCTAGTCGCGGCCCTGAGCTACCTCGTGTGGGCGGCGCTTTACCGCTGGCCCGTCGTGCTGATTAGCGTGGTACCGCTCGGGGTTGCGGTGGTTGCAGCGTGGTACATACTGTCGCGGCGCGGCGTGGCCCGGGCCGTTGCAGCTGTTGTCGCGGCACTCGCAGTGTTGGTGTTCGGCGTGGTCGTTGTAGCCAGCGAGAGCATGCGCGTGCTTGTGACTGGGCTGGTGCTCGCGGCAGTGTCGGTTGGAGCGACCAGCTACGCCCTGCGCCTGACCGAAGTAACCAGCGCCGCCGAGCTGGGGCTAAACGCCCGCCACCCGGTCCTGCTCATGAACCTCAAGTCCGGTGGCGGCAAGGCCGAGCGATTCCGACTGGTCGAATTGTGTCGACAGCGAGGCATCGAGCCGATAGTGCTGCATCCAAGCGACAACCTGCGCCAGCTGGCCGAGGACGCGGTCGCACGCGGTGCCGACCTACTCGGCATGGCGGGCGGCGACGGCTCGCAGGCAATCGTCGCGTCGGTCGCAAGCCGGCACGGTGTTCCGTTTGTTGTCGTGCCTGCAGGAACCCGCAACCACTTCGCGCTTGATCTGGGACTCGACCGCGACGACGTCCCAGGTGCGCTGGACGCGTACCAGGACGGGGTCGATATAGTCGTCGATCTCGCGGAGGTCAACGGGCGCGTCTTTGTCAACAATGCCTCGATGGGTGTGTACGCGAGGATCGTCCAGTCGGCGGACTATCGAGACGCCAAGATGCAGACCGCTGCCGCTATGCTGCCGGACCTGATCGGGCCAACAGCAAAGTCACTCGATCTGCGCTTCAGGTTGCCGTCTGGCGAGGAAGCGCCAACCGCCCAACTGCTGCTCGTCTCTAACAACCCTTACCAGTTGGCACGCCTGCGTGGCGGAGGCATGCGCGAGCGTCTCGACGGCGGCGTGCTGGGGATCGCCTTTGTCCGGGTCGACACGGCTGCTGAAGCCGAGAAGCTCGCCGCGCTCGACGCGGTCGGCCGAGCGCGGCAATTCGCCAGCTGGAATGACTGGACCGCGACCGAGTTCGA
>JBKPEY010000570.1:0-8038 GCA_046744405.1 Actinomycetota bacterium | reverse complement strand
CCCGTCAGTGGAGGACGCCCTGTCTCGCTACGACGAACGCCGGCGGCGGACGGCCCGGCGCGTCCAGAACCTTGCCGGCCTGCTGCAGCGCCTCTGCCGGATGGACAACCGACTCGCGGTCGGAGTCCGCGACGCCGTGCTGGCACGTGCCGGGCGGCTTACCTCTTCTAGCGCCGCCATCCGCCGAGCGTTGCTGCCTGACGTCGAGACCGTCCGGTCTGCGTTGAGATAACCCTCAAACGCCGTACGCACGCCGGCAGCCAGAACCGGCAGATCGGGCATGTTGTCGTCGGCAAGCAGCGACACCGCAAACTGGCCGTCGTATGACAGCGCCGTCACACTCAGCCGCACACCGGCAACCAGTGGCGCCAGCGGCACGGCCTCCAAGAGCCGGGCGCCGGCAAAGTACAGGCTTGAAGTCGGGCCGGGCACATTGGTCACGTACAGGTTGATATGGCTGGACGCCGCCCGCTTCGCCCATGCCACACCCAACCAGGCCAGGCTCGCGGGCAGCGCAACGATCCCAGCGACTCCCTGATCAGGACGGCGTTTCCCCGACGCCGTAGCTGTCCTAATAATGCGAAGCCGCTCAACAGCATCGGCGACTCCAACAGGCAGTGGAGCGATGAACATGCCACCCTCCCCGCTCTGGCGGGCGGCAACTGGAACTGATGCGAGTAGTTCAAGTCCAGCCCCGCATTCGCCGCGCCCGCTGAGCACGTCGCGGAGTCCAGAGGTCACCGCTGCGATCAACAAGTCGTTGATCGTGCAGCCGTTGGCATGTGCAACCGCTCGAAGTTCTGCGATGGGATATCGGAGTACCGCCAGCTGGCGCCGACGACCGATCGGGCCGGTGAGCGACGTGGCTGGAGCGCGGCGGCCGGGTTCGTGGGACAGAGCCCGCACAGTCCGCACTGACCGAACGATTCGTGCCGGGCGGAAGCGAAGTATGGCATCCCACCGTCGCCGCAGATTGTCGCGAACCAGATCCATGCCCGTAGGAGCCGGCCTCGGCCGCCAATCGATCACGTCGGCTCGTCCTTCCGGTGTGGAGTCCAGCAGTGAGGTGACCAACTGCACACCGCGGAGCCCGTCAGCGACGACGTGGTGAAGTACCAGTACCAGACCGACCCGTCCGTCCGGAAGGCCGGGGACGATATCCAACCGCCATAGCGGCCGGGTGCGGTTCAATGGGATCAGTGAGCGACGCGCGCACCAGCTCAGAAAGTCGTTTTCATCTGTCAGCGGCCCGTCTGCCGGAGCGAGAATCACATGCTCGCTGATGTTCAGACTGGAGGCGTCGATCCATGCCGACGTGCCTTGGCCGAGTCGGGTAGGTCTCAAGGTGCGCAACAGCATCGGCGCCCTTGGCAGCCGTGCTTGGATGAACGAGCGGATCCGGGGCAGGTCGACCGTACCGTCTGGCCTTATCAGCGGCGATCCATCGACCATCCCGATAAGCGCTATGTTCATCGGTGTCGTCGACGTCTCTGCCCAGAGCGCACACAGGTCGGGCACAGGCACCCGCACGATAGCCGTTGCATGGGGAGCGGCCGCTTCAGGAGCCGCCGTCGCTTCGCCTTCGACGATGGCCTTCATCCTTCGAAGGTCTTGATCCAAGGTGCGGTGCATCCACCGGGCCAGCGCTGGCGTCAGGAAGCGAACGATCCCGTGCGGTCGCAACTGTGTGCGCATGGTCAGCCGGCAGCCGCCGGTGATGTCCTCGATCTGGCCATGACTGCGAGCATCGAGTGCGTGCGACCGGCTTACGGCGGTCCATGACCGTGGACGGTCGACCTTCGTATCCTCAATCCAGGCGTTCCCGACTCCCCGGCCGAACCTTACGAGGAACATCGTGCCGACGCCGATGGGTTCGGGAGTCAGCATTTCTGCGCCCAATAGTTGAGGATTCCATCGCGGCTCATTGCGTACATCCACGACGAAGTCGAAGACATTCTCCGCAGTCGCCGCGATGTCAATCACGTTCTCAACAGTCGCCACCCGCATAAGTCACTCGCCATCACCAAAATAAGGCAGCAGATCAATCAAAGTTGAGCCGGCGTGGCCACCATCCGGCTTTACGGGCGAGCAAACCCACAACCGCCATGCCAATGGCGACCGTGCCGAAGATCAATTGCAGGACGCTCAAACCGAGAAACGGAATCTGAACGAGCAACTCCATCGCCAACGACGCACTTGCCAGCAGAACGACTGCGGGCGCCCAAGGTGAGCGCTGCCACGCAAGCCAAGCGGCCAGACCAGACGGTAAAGCGACGGAGAGGAACAGCCAGCCGGCCGGAAGCGCCCAGCTCGATAGACCGAGCGGACGAAGCACCGACACCGGCGGAGTGGCTACGCCAGCCAGAAGCTGAACGCTTCCCGCCAGCCCGCCCAGACCCACGAGACTCTCAACCACAACCATCGTCCGACGGAATGGCAAATTGATCTTGACCGTCGGTGCTTTGTTAATCGCCATATGCACAACGGACATGGAGGTCCTCCTCGGCGCAGGCCGGTGTTCCGGCTAACTCCAGGCTCACACCTCCGGCTGAGTGACACAGGGGGCAGAGGTCCCCGTGGAAAAGGACTGAAGCCCTAGCCGGTCGATGCTCGGGAAGTGCCGATCCTGAGCAGGCCGAAGGTCCCGCTGGCCGGCGACGAACAGCCCTGACGGGGACGATGTGGGTCCCCCAAGGTGAGAGACACAATGTTCACATTCATGATCACGGGTGAGCCGAGCGGGAACCGTGAGCAGGCATCCCGTCGGGTGATCATCGTTGGAGTGGATGACTCAGCAGAGGCTGAGGCCGCTGCGCGGTGGGCGGTGCGTGAAGCAGAGCTGCGGAAGACCGACGTGCTTCTCGTCCACGCTTATGACGTGCCGATCCTGGGGCCCAAGCGCCGGGCAGCTGCAATCGCGCACGGGCGACAGGATCGGCAAGCGCTTTTGGACAAAGTCACTACCATCTTGACGGTGCCGGCCTCGATGCACATCGACCAGCTCATCGAAATTGACAGCCCGGGCTTTCTGCTGGCTCGGCTATCTGAAAACGCCGAACTCACCGTGCTCGGCCAAGATCATCCAGCCCTCGATGGGCGCATGACATTCGGACATGTCGTCAGCACGGTCGCTAGCATGTCGCGACATCCCGTAGTGGCGGTGCCTCGTGGCTGGATGCAGCGCCGCGTCGAACGACGCCCGATCGCTGTGGCCATTGACGGACGTCATGCTTCCTCCAGCACCCTGGGCTACGCATTCACCGAGGCCAGCTTGCGCCAGGCTTCGGTGCTGGTGGTGCATTCCGCATCGCTGGCCGACCTGGCGTCCGGCGAGCAAAATAGCCGGCTCAATCTGGCTGAAATCCTGGCTGGCTGGAAGACCGATAACCCGGACATCAACGTGGACACCCTGCTGCTGTCTGGTCCGCCGCGCGACACGGTTGCCACGGTGTCGGCCGACGCGCAACTGCTTGTCGTCGGTGTTCCCTACCGCGGCCGGGAGTGGACGCGCTGGATCCGTTCTGTCGCCCGGTCCGTACTCGAACAGTCCGCGTGTCCGGTCGCTATCATTCCGCAGCAGCACCCCGGATTGGGGATCCCTGACTAGAGCTAGAGGGTTAAGGTCCGCTCAAAAGATCCGAAGGGGTTGGTCGCTCGTCACAGCGGTAGCGGGATCGACCATTGCAGCCGGAGCCCTCCTTGCGGCGAGTTATCGACATCGAGGTGGCCACCGTAACGCTCGGCTCGACGGTTGAGATTTGCCAATCCGCTGCGCCGGTCGTTATTACCCAAACCGATTCCGTTATCGATCACTGTGAGGTTAAGGCGCTGCTTGTCGGCTTGCACGCATACCCTGATCTGTCCCGCGTTTGCGTGCTTAGCAACGTTTGTCAGCGATTCCCGAAGCACGGCCTCGACATCAGCAGTGATCGTGTCGTCGGAAATGGTATCCAGTGGGCCAATGAGTTCGAGGTCGGGACGGACTGGAAGGAGTGGTGTGAGTTGATCAACAACTGCAAGCACGGTGCCACGCAATGAGCGTGATGAATCCTCCTCCTGGAGGGCGAAGATCGTGGTCCGGATCTGCTTGATCGTCTCATCGAGCTCCTCTACGGTTCGCGTCAGGCGTTGCCGACCAGCCTTATCGGTCACTGTCGCCGCATAGCTCTGCAGTCCCAGACCGGCGGCAAACAGCCGCTGGATCACATGATCATGCAAATCCCGCGCGATGCGGTCCCGATCCTCTAGAACTCCGAGCCGCTGCTGATCAGCCCGTGCCTCACTAAGCTCCAAGGCAATGGCCGCCTGGCCCGCAAAGGTCTCTGCCATGTCCAAGTCGGACTCCGAAAACGGCATATGTGGAGCCATCCGACCGGCCACAATTGCACCACGCGGACCGGTCTCACCACGGAGCGGAATGGCCATCGCCTGTGTCACTGGCACGAGCGGACGCAGGTGGACATAAACCTCGGGGTGTTGATCAATCGCCTCAACGCGTACGCCGTGACCCTCCTGCATGGCTCGCCACGCAATGCTGTTCTCCTTCGGGTAGCGAAGTCCGATGAGCTCCTGCGCCGTGGCACCTGTTGCGATCACGACCTCCAACCGAAGATCATCATCATCGGCAGGTCGGACGAGGGTCACCACATCGGCTGATGCCAAGCGCTTCACACTCGAAGTAATCCGATGCAGCGTTTCGGAGTAGTTGGCTTCAGGATCGAGCAGCCGGCGACTGATGTCTCCGGAAGCCCGCAGCCATTCCTGCCGCAGGCGAGATTCCTCATAAAGTCGCGCATTCTCGATTGCGATGCTTGCCGTCGCGGCCAGCGCCTGAACGAGCTCCTCATCTTCGTCGGTGAAGGCTCGACCGTCGACCCGGTTGGCTAGATACAAGTTGCCGAAGACAGCATTGCGGCTTCGGACCGGAACGCCCAAGAACGTGGTCATTGGTGGATGGCCGTCCGGAAAGCCTGATGATCGCGGATCATCGGCGATCCGCGTCAGCCGTATGGGGTGCGGATCTTCGATCAGCGCTCCCAGCACGCCGCGACCCTTCGGAAGCTCGCCAATTGCCCTGACCGTCTCATCATCCATACCGATATGGACGAACTGCTCGAGCAAGCCATCGGCGCCAATTACTCCTAAGGCGGCGTACCGGGCCCCCGCGACATCCTTCGCCGTCTCGACAATGCGTCGCAGTACAGCAGGCAACGACAGTTCTTGGATGATCGAACGGTTCGCTATAAGCAGGCGCCGTAACCGTTGCTGAGCCGTCATGATCACCGACGCCTCGTCGACCAGCTGGCTCAACAGCCGTTCGACCAAAAGCTGCGGACCTTCCTCAGGATCCATCGAGAACCCCGGTTCCGGCTCGCTTTCTGAATCCGTCGCTGCCATCAAGATCAGGCTACTTCCTCAGCGGAATATCTTGCACCGGAGACAGCGGAGTACCTGTGCTGCGATCAGCGGGCCGTGAGGATTGCCAGGGCGCCGAGGCAGGCAGAAATCGCGCCGATAGTGACCAGGTAAAAGGCGCTGGATGCGCCCCGGACGGCGTACCGGCCCATCAGGTGAGGATCGCGAGCCAGCAGGTACATGAACACCAGCAGCGGCAGCAGCAAGACCGCATTCAACACTTGGGTCAAGACCAAGACTGCGACTAGCGGCAGGCCGGGCAAAAGGACGATGCCCATTGATACCCCCGCGACGATCAGATAGCTGCCGTAGAAGAAGGGTGCACCACGGAAGCCGTCGTCTAAAGCACCTTCCTGGCCGATGAATTCACAAAGGGAGTAGGCGGTGGACAGCGGCAGTACGGCGCTGGCGAGGATCGCGGCGCCAATGATGCCGATTGCGAAGAGGGAGCGGGCGAACGATCCGGCCAGCGGCGCTAATGCCTCGGCGGCGTCCGCAGCCGAATCTATGTGAAGACCGCGTACGTGCAGGGTGGCTGCACAGGTAATCACGACGAAGAGGCCGATGACTCCGGTCAGTACGGAGCCGGTAATGACATCGAAGCTCGTACCGCAGATCATCGACGGTGAGCTTCTTGTCGACCGCGTACGACTGAATGAAACTAAGCCCCCAAGGCGCCAGCGTGGTTCCTACGGTGGCAGTGATGATCACGATCGCGTCGGCGGTTAGTGGCATACGCGGCACCAGTAGACCTTTGGCGGCCTGCCCCCAGTCGGGATGGGCCACGAAACCGGCCGCGATATAGGCCACGAAGACTGCCGCCAGGGCTAGCAGAAAGTGCTCGATCCGATGGAAACGGCCGCCGAGCACCAGCACACACACTCCGATGGTCACCACGGGCACCGCCAGATAGCGCGAGACCGAAGAGCTCGAATCCGGCGGCGACGCCAGCGAGCTCGGCGCACGTCGTGCCGAGATTCGCCAGCAACAGCAAGGCCATGGCGGAGCCGCCCCAACGCGGTCCGTACCGATCTCGGATCAGACCGATCAGGCCTTGTCCAGTCACGACCCCCATCCGCGCTCCAAGACTGTGAAAAGCGATCAGCGCCACCGTGGATAACAGCAGCACCCAGAGCAGCTCATATCCGTACTCGGTGCCGAGGACCGAATACGTTGTAATCCCTGGCGGGTCGTCGTCGGATAGACCGGCCAAGAGACCTGGGCCAACCACCGACAGCAGCACGATCAGCCGCGTACGTCGACGACCAACGCGGCCGCTGGCGGTAAGCGGCGGAGTTGCGGTCACCGCTGGCTACCCAAGTCAGCAGGCGGTGGAGTGGGCGGCCGGCGGATCCGCCACCCGGACGTTCTTAGCTGACGTCGGACGGCTGCCGGACTTGTGTGGAATTCATGTAAGAGCCGGGTAAAGGCCGGCGGCGCTGCCTCCACAAGACGCCGCACCTCCTGCGGCGTCAAGACATGCAGCAAACGGTGCCGCAGCTCCGGATGGCTTGCATGCAGGGCCGCGGCTGAGCGTGCCGCCGGTGCGGTGCGGACAACGTCAAGAGCCTTGTCAGTGCTCAGCCGGGCCAGCAGCTCTGCCAACCCGGAGGCATCCAGGCGGTGCACGGCGGCGGTCGTCAGTTGGACGGTGTGCGCGCGGGCAGAGGTGAGATGCAGATCGCCCCAGTCCACAGCTTTCGGGGTGAGACGATCACCCAGCCGACGGAAGCCCATCCGCCGCAGCAGCGAACCGGCGCCGACGTCAATGGCAGCCACTTCCAGCTTGTTATTCGGTAGGGCCACCAGGATCACATCGGAAACTCGAGAGAGGCGGCGGCCGACGAGATCAACGACCTGAGTATCGAGCACGTCCCGGGCGAGCAGCAGTTCCCGGTCTTCTAACTCGGGGTCTGAGCTAGAGGCGTAGGCCGTGAATTCCACTCGATCAACCGCGAACCTCAGCCCCTGGTCGTCAGCGGTACCCACCAGCTGCCACGGCAGGAGGTAATGGATGCGGCGACCGTGGCCAACAGCAAGCCGGTGGACGGCGGGGTGCCCAACGTCGTACAGAACCGTCATGTCGACGACCCGGCCAACCCGGACACTGTCGGAGCTGAAGACGGGGCGCCCAAGCTGACGGCTCAAGAACTTGGGAAGATCGGCGCGCACTTGCCAATGCTGACCCAATTAGCGGTTATGAGCACTACGTCAGCTGTGATCAGATCGCCGCCCGACCGGCAGTCGGCAACTCGACCGCCGGGTCGTGGCTTTCGTCCCAGGCTTGTGGACCCGTCGACCCTGGCCTGCTGGCTGCTGAACGATGACCGTAGGATCAACAAATCGTCAGAAGGCCAACTATGACTAGTTCAGATCAACGTCCCTCGGAGTCAGCCACCCCGGGGCCGAGCCGACACTAGGACTTCTGGGCAGCCGCAGGGGTTCGAACTGGACTCATCGAGCTCGATCAAGCCGAGTGCCGGGAGTTACTCGCCGCCAAATCCGTAGGTCGGATTGCTTATGCGACCGATTCTGGCGCGCGCATCTTGCCCGTGAATTACATCCTTACCGAGGACTCCATCATCTTCCGCACGGTCCCCGACGGCGAGATCTACCACCATGC
>JBKPEY010000493.1:0-2887 GCA_046744405.1 Actinomycetota bacterium | reverse complement strand
GGAAGCGCATTCGTCGATCCGGGACACGGACATGTGCACATGGCATTCGACTCCGGTACGACTCCGACCGTGTTCGTGGCGACGTTTTTTGAGGTGCCAGAGGGTACAGCGCCCGTCGGCATCCCGGCACAACCCCCGGCGAACTGCAAGGCTCCGACTAGCTAACTAATTGGTGAATACGTCAAGGGTGGGGTCGTCGACCCCACCTTTTGACGTTTGATCATGTTTCACCTATGTCTTCCTCAGCTCCTCGCGCCGGTCGGCAGGCCCAGAGGTGGCAGGTCCCATTCGTCGTTGGGCGTCTTGATGATCTTGACCGCGCAACAGGCGAAGGACAGCGTCATCAGCAGCCAAGCGGCCATGTCTAGCGCGGGCATCTGCAAAACCACGAAGGCGAGCACATGCACCGGCGTAGTCAGCAGCATGGCGAGCCAGCCCACAGTTGGGATGCTGCCCCGCAGAGCAAGCCCCATCAAGATCGCGCCAAGGATGTGGCCGAGCACGAAGAGGTTAGTGCTTAACCCTGGGATCCCGCTTGACCACATTTTGTCGATCACCACCGCGGCCGCGTCACGCTGCTCCGGCGGGAGTGAGCCACCGATCAGATAGAGGCTGTCGATCGCCGGCATTGCAAAGGCTCCGAGGTAGCCGACCAGGTTGACCGCCAGCGCGACGGTAGTGAGCACTGGGCGTCGGCGCCGGGAGAGGCGCGCCGCCGCAAGGAAGGCAGGCACTACACAGAGCAGTCCGAGAAATCCGAGCAAGGCGAAGGTGAACTTCCGATCGGGATTGGCCGCGATCAGATCGAGCGTGCGCCGGGTATCGGAGTCGTCGGTCTGGAAAAGCCGTCCAATCGCGACGCTCGTCGCGGGAACGAGCATGATGACGGCGGCCGCGTACCGCTGAAAACTGCGCACATCTTTGACCGCAGAGGCTTTCCCAGCCGCGCGATTGATCTTGACTGTGCTGACTTCGGCAATTGACATGATGACTCCCGGGGTGAACGGACCTATCTGGTTCCTGCACTGTGCCGCCGCCTCGGCGAGCGCCGCAGGAGGATTTCTGCCGCCGAACCCCGGGAGCCTGCCCGAAAGCCTCAGGAGTCAACTCCCTAGTGGCCGGGAGTTCTTGGCGAGATCATGAGGGCATGCCGAAAAGGCTCACTGTGTTGGCGTACGCGCTCTTCGGGTTCGCGCTCGCGCTCGCCGGAGTCGCAGTACTGGGCGCACTTCTGATCGGTGTCGATCGCGAGACGGCCTGGTCCACCTTCTTGATTACCAACACCGCGATCGGTCTGTCAGCCGCACCGTGTGGCCTCTTGATCGCGCGTGCCAAGCCGGACAACCCGATTGGCTGGCTCTTCCTGGTCGCAGGCATCGCCCCCTTACTTACGGCAGCGATGACACCCCTGATGATCTACGGCGGCGAGCATGATTGGCCGCAGCTCGCTCTGCGTCTGATCGTGACGATCTATCTGTTCTCCTGGTCTTGGGGCGTCTTCTGTTGCCTTCCGTTGATCTTGCAGCTGTTTCCGACCGGAAAGCCGGTGAGCCGGCACTGGCGCGTACTGCTCTGGCTGACCGTTGGCACTGCAGCGCTCGGCAACCTATTCGTCGGCCCAACCCCGGAGTACGGGGTCTCGTCGTTCCTGTTTGCGCCGTGGTGGGCCGTCACCGAGCGCATCGCAGCGATGCTGACACCGTTGATCATTCTGGCTTCCGTGGCCAGCTTGATTGTGCGTTTCATCCGCGGCTCGGAAGCCGTCCGCCAGCAAGTGTTGTGGCTGGCGGCCGCAGTGATTCTTGTCATCTTGATCAATTTTCCGATCTGGTTCGATCTCCCGAGCGGACAAACGATCTTGCTCTTGCTGAGCTTTCCATTGATCCCGGCTGCGGTGACCATCGCCGTCCTGCGGCACGGCTTGTACGACGTACGGATAGTGGTTTCCCGACTCGTGGTCTACACGCTGCTCACGGCCGGAGTGATCGCGATTTATGTCGGTCTGGTAGCAGTGCTTGATCGGGTGCTTCGGGGCTTTGGAGCGCCGGTGATAGCCGCGCTCGCGATAGCGCTGGCTTTCAATCCGGTCCGGATACGGCTGCAACGCTTGGTCGACCGAGCGGTCTATGGCACTCGGCGTGACCCGGTAGCCGCGGTGTCGGCGGTCGGTCAGCGGTTGGTCGGTGACGATCTTGGTGGCGTGGCCGACGCACTACGCGAGACGCTCCGGCTGAGCTACGTCGGCATC
Organism: Actinomycetota bacterium; assembly: GCA_046744405.1. GTDB lineage: Bacteria > Actinomycetota > Actinomycetes > Propionibacteriales > Propionibacteriaceae > Microlunatus. The sequence goes on along the minus strand of JBKPEY010000493.1, from coordinate 639 downwards.
GAGCGCAGGACGGGCGGCGGCGTCGAAAGCGGCGAACGGCCAGCGACCACGCCATCCTGGCCCTTGATCTATGACAGCGAACCGATCGGCAACCTGATCGTTGGCCCACGCCACGGCGAGCGTCGACTCTCTGGTTCTGATCAGCGAGTGATCGATGTTGTGGCAGCTCCGCTGGCCATTGTGCTGCAGGCCCAGGCGCTTACCGAGGATCTGAAAGCCTCTCGGGAGCGCGTTCTCGAAGCGGCCGAGGAGGAACGCAGCCGGCTGCGTCGAGAACTGCATGACAGCTTGGGTCCGCTGCTCACCGGCGCGGCATTCAAGGCCGACGGCATCGCTCTTGCCGCCCAGCATCGACCCGAGCGGGCTGAGTCGTTGGCGATTGAGCTCGCTGATCAGCTGCGGCAGTCGGTCGAAGGCGTACGACAGCTTGCGTACGGGCTGCGTCCAGCAGCTCTGGACGCGCTCGGGCTGGTCGGCGCCTTGGAAGAGCAGGGCAGACGCTTCGGGCCGGTCAAGGTGGTCATTGATGCCCCAGAGTCGCTACCCACACTTCCTTCCTCCGTCGAGGTCGCCGCCTATCGCATCGCCACCGAGGCCTTGACCAACGTCATCCGTCACTCAGATGCCAAGCTGGCCTCG
>JBKPEY010000130.1:0-4550 GCA_046744405.1 Actinomycetota bacterium | reverse complement strand
CCATAGTCGGATCTTTGACTTAGTCTGCGATGTGCTGCAGCGGTGGCTGCCGGCGCGACGCGAGGTTTTCCGCGGAGCCGGCCACAGCATTCCTCGACTGGGCGACCCAGTTAATAAATGTCTCGCACGTCTCTGGGCATCCTCGGTCAACTGACCTTCGGCTCCCGTGTGCTCTCCGGGAAACCGCTGCGTTCCCGCTGAGGGGTCCGCTATGGGACGGCCGACGAAGCGGGCCTAGAAGCAATGGCGCCTAAGGCTGTCGGAGGCGTCGACCAAGAGGGACCTTCGTCTACACCTGCGGCAGAGGGAAGGGCCTCTGTCCGTTTCATTGACAGGCCCAGAGGTCAAAGATAGGTGTCCGGGATGGGCCCGAGTACCTCGACATTGTTCCTGGTGACAATGGCGTCTAACAGCTCCGACGTTGCCTGTCCGCTCGCCTCGGCGGCGGCCAGCTCCACGAAGTATCCCAGCATGGCAGCGGGCGAGAAGAGAACCAGCTTCTTGCCGGGTATGGCGGAGACCACCCTAAAGGTGTGCGGCGTGTCTCGGGGCACGTAGACGAAGGTGCCGGGCGGGCAGAGCTGTTGGCGGTCCTGGACATACATCAGGTATTCGCCCTCTAAGACGTAGAACGCCTCGGCCGTGTCCCGGTGGAGGTGCAGAGGCGGCGCGAAGTCCGGCGGCTCCCCTTGGACCTGCAACAGCGTGTACTCACTAGACGTCTGGGCAGCTGTGGCCAGGACGAGTGCTTCGAAATTGCCCAGGTCCAGCCGCCGTCCCACGTCCGGCAGGACGATGAATGCCTCATTCATGGATGCCCTCCACGATCATGCTGCCGAAATTCCGGTGGCGTCGGCGAGCGGGATCATCGCTGCGATCCGGCCGTCCCGGCAGGTGTGGGAGCCGCGCCGACCTGCATCAGGAACTCTGAGATGTCGACGACATCCCAGTGCTCGGCCAGGCGGCCATCCCGCAGCAGATGGATGTCCACGCCGCGTGTGGTCACGCTCTTCCCTGTCGGTGAGAACCCGAACCACTCACCGACGTGCGTCCCGCGGTTGGTCCACATGACGGCTACCGTGTCGCCCTCTGCCACCAGATGCTCGATTACGAACGTGGGGTTGAAGGCGGCCCTGATCATGCTGACGCGCTGCTTCAAGCCCTCCACGCCCTGGGCTTGTCCGGGGAACGGATAGTGCTCGACATGGTCCGGCCACGCGATCTCGTCCAAGACCTCCAGCCTGCCCTGGTTGGCCGCCTCCTCGTAAAGTCGTAGGACCGTTTGCTTATTTTGGTTCTCCTTCTTAGGCACTTGGCCCACCTCCTGTTCGCTGATCGGGTCGGCATCGGCATACCGTTCGATCGCCACACTCGATCCTGTCCGCCGGCGGGGCGCGGCGCCATGAAACCAAGTCACCGTTATGTCACCGATTGAGTCACACTGAAGACGGTGAGGGATGGCGGATGCGGTGAGCTATGACGCGTTAGACGTTGCTCTCAAGAAGTTCCGACAAGCGGCCGGGCTGACCCAAGAGGAGCTCGCGGACCGTGCAGGCATTAGCGCTCGCACGGTGAGCGACGTGGAGCGGGGCCTGCGCACGGCCATCCATGGGGACACCGCTCGCCGGCTCGCCTCGGCACTAGGGCTTCGCGACGAGGATCGAGCGAGGTTCGACACCGTCGCGCGCGGCCCGGTGCAAGTAGATGGGCCGGCTGGGCGACCCGGCGCCTTGCCCGTACCGCCGACGCGGCTCCTCGGCCGGTCAGCTGAGTTGGCGAGTATCACCGCGAGGCTTCAGAGCCCCGATGTCCGCCTGCTGACGCTTACCGGGCCGGGCGGCATCGGCAAGACGCGGCTCGCGCTGGAAGGAGCCGTCCAGGTCCAGGCGCTGTTCGCGGGTGGCGTCTTCTTTGTCTCACTCGGTGAGCTGAAGGACGCCTCTCTCGTCGCGCCCGAGTTGGCCAAGGTGATGGGCGTCGTCGAGACGGGATCGGAACTGGTGGAGCTGCTGACCGCGCGGCTGGCGGGGAAGCGGACGTTGCTTGTCCTAGACACGTTCGAGCACCTGATTCCGGCGGCGCCGCTGATCTACTCCCTGCTGCTGAAATGCCCGCAGACCACCTTTCTGATCACCAGCCGCAGTGGGCTGCGGCTGCGCGGGGAATACGAGTTTCCGGTGCCGCCACTGGAGCCGCCCTCAGCGACTCGCGACGCGCAGGCCGAAGACATCCAACGCTGCGCGGCCACAGCGCTGTTCTGGGAGCGTGCACAAGCGGTGCGGCCGGACCTGGACCTCGAGCCCGAGACCGCCTCGCTTATCGCTGAGATCTGCCGCAAGCTGGACGGCCTGCCGCTGGCAATCGAACTAGCGGCGGCAAGGGTGAAGCACCTGCCACTCGCCGCTATCCGGGAGCAGCTTGAACACAAGCTCGAGCTGCTCGTCGGAGGCCAGCTCGACCTGCCGCTGCGACAACGCGCGATCCGCGACACCGTGGCATGGAGCCACGACTTGCTCGGATCGCGCGAGCAGACGCTCTTTCGGCGTCTCTCAGTGTTTGCGGGTGGCTGGAGCCTGGACGCTCTTGACAACGTGGCCGGGGGCGTCGACGACACAGGCGGAGATCTGTTGGACGGCATTAGCACGCTCGTCGACCAAAGCATGGTAGTGCTTGAACCCAACCGCCCGGACCCGCGCTACAACATGCTCGATGTCGTCAGGGAGTACGCAGCGGCGCGCCTCTCGGACGCAGGCGAGACGGACGAAATCGAACGGCGGCACGCGCTGCATTACCTGAAACTGTGCGAGGCTGCGGAGCCCCAACTGGTCGGCGCAGGACACAAGGACTGGTTCCGGCGTCTCGACGTTGACCGTGGCAACCTCAGGCGCGGCATTGCGTGGACCATCGATCACAGTGAGACGGTCCTTGCGCTGCGGTACACCATCGCCCTCTGGCGCTACTGGCGGCAACTCGGCGAATTCGCGGAGGGTCGGCGCTGGTCAAATGCAGCGCTGGCCATCGCCGGGGACGCCACACCCTCGCTGCGGGCGAAGGCGCTACACGCAGCAGCTGCGCTCGCCTTTCCTCAAGCGGATCACGCGCGCATGGCAGAGCTGGCCAGCGAAGCGATCCCGTTGGCCCACAAGAGCGACGACCCGATGGACCTCCGCGACGCCTTGACGGTCTGGGGCCTCGCGGCGATGTGCCAGGGCCGCTATGCCGACGCGCTCGAGCCGTATACCGAATGCGTTGCCATCTGTCGCCGACTCGGCACCAGCTGGCAGCTGGCGACGTCCCATCTCAATCTCGCCGACGCACTCCTTCACTCCGGTCATGCCGAGGAGGCGGTGGCGGCTCTTCAGGAGGCGCTGCGCCTGTATCGCGAGCTTGGTGACGACATCTTTGCTGCTCGTGTCCTGAACCACATCGCACACGCTGCCCTGGCCGAGAACGACCTCGACCGCGCCGATCACCTTGGTCGGGAAGCGCTGGCGTCCGCCGCTGAGCAGGCAGAACGTCAAGGGATCGCGGAATGTTTGGAAACGTTGGCGGCTGTGGGCGCCGCACGCTTAGAGATGGAACGGGCAGCCACCCTCGCCGGCGCCGCCGCGTCCATCCGAGAGGCGATCGCCTCTCGCCCGGCCCCCTTCGACGTCGCGATCACCGGCCGCCTGCTGGACAGGACAAGGTCAACGATGACCGAGAAACGGTGGCATCACACCTGGGAGAAAGGCCGGGCGCTGGATTCGGTAGCAGCCGTCGCTTACGCGCTGGAAAATCAGGCTGACACCGCCTGAGGCCATCGCCCTCCCTGGAAGCCACGCCGGCTGGGAAGTGGACCGGTTCACGGGATTGCCAGCGCACTCCGCTCCCGCCTCGTCGGCCAGCACGTTGCCTCTCCGCCTCGTCTAGACGCCCGGCTCGCGGCCGGTCCGAATCAATTTCGTAGCTGCCAGTCCATGCCGTGCCGCACGGACCCCTTGTACTCGATTCGACTGGAAACTCTATTCAAGATGAACGAACACCCGGCCCGGGTCAACGTTCCCGTTCTGACTCAATCAGGCACCCGCAGGAGGGTCCGCTTATGGCCCTTGCTCGCCGGGTAACCGCTCTCATCCGAAACGTTCAGTTAGCTTCGGACACAGTCGGTGCCGGCACCAGTTCCACGGCGGCGCTGGTGTTGACTGCAGGCCTGTGGCGAGCTTGTCCATGGCGGTGGTGGCGCTCGGCTGACACCGTCAGAAGACAGCTACCCGGGGTCGCGATGCAGGGCGCCGAATCCTGCGGTCGGGGTTAAGTCGTGCGATAACGCGTCTTCCGGCGCTTGCGAGGTTCGCGCCGCGATTTCTCATCCTCGATTTGGCGGATCAGGTCTCTACGCACTTCCGCGAGGGCATGATCAACGTCGCGCTCGTGGGAGGCGGCCACGAGGTGCGCCCGTCCCGCCAGCCAGGCTTGAAGGGTGACCTTCTGGTCCGGGCCCTCGGCGTCTTTCAATGACACCTCGAGGTCGACCTGGTCGTGTTCCCATCCAGATAGATGCGGCGCGA
>JBKPEY010000140.1:0-3761 GCA_046744405.1 Actinomycetota bacterium | reverse complement strand
CCCCCACCATGATCGAACAATGTGAGCGAATGCGGCCTGATCTTGTGATCTTTGAGGGCATGAATACCGGCGCCGGCGTCGCCGCCAGTGTGCTAGGGATTCCAGCTGCTGCGTACGCCATCGCGCTTACGACAACGGTCTATACGTCGTTGCATCCCTTGACCGTCAGCTATCAGCGCGACAGCTGGCTGGGGCGGAACCGTACACCGCCGAAGGGAGACGGGCTGCTTGCCGCAGCGTTGATCAATCCGGCGCCACCGAGTGTCGGGCGTACGAACAGCATCGGCGTTTCGACGATCCCCATCAGATCGCTTGCCTACAACGAATCCAGCGCCGAGGTGCCCGGCTGGCTCAGTGCTGCCCGTACTCGACCGCGGGTGTACCTCACCCTGGGCACCGTCTCTTTCGGCGCGGTCGAGGTGCTCAGCCGCGCGATCAGTGAGATAGCACCGCTGGACGTCGACATCCTGGTCGCCGTTGGCCCCGAGGGTGAGCCAGCCGCGCTCGGCGAACTGCCCGACAACGTGCATGTCGAACGGTTCGTGGCGCAGTCTGCGGTGCTGCCCTTGGTCGATCTCATCGTGCATCACGGAGGTACCGGGACCGTTATGGGCGCGCTCGAGGTTGGGCTCCCGCAGCTGCTGGTCCCTCAAGGAGCTGATCAATTCGTCAATGCGGAGATGCTGACAGCGGCCGGTGCCGCCCGCGCATTGACCAATGATGCGCAACAGCCCGGGGTGATTGGGGAAGCCCCGCAGGCGCTCCTCGGCGACTGCCCGGAACGTCAAGCGGCCATCCGGCTTCGCGACGAGATCGCCACTATGCCTGCGCCGACTGAGGTGATACCTGTGCTGGTCGAACTGGCTGGCGGCTAGTCGGTACGGATCGTTTTCGCGCACGAGTGTCGAAAAGACCTACTCAGTTGCAGAAATTGCGGCCGTTTGCGCGCACAGGCGCGAAGACGTTCAGCCTTACGCGGTCCGGGTCTGCTCCGGATCCTCCATCCGGAACCCGATCTTGAGCGTCACCTGGAAGTGCTCGATCTCGCCATCCGCAAGGTGCCCGCGAATGTTCGTCACTTCAAACCAGTCGAGGCCGCGCAGCGTACGAGCCGCCCGCTGCACCGCGACGCGGATGGCGTCGTCGACTCCTTGGGTTGAGCTACCAACGATCTCGGACAGTCCGTACACATGACCATTCATGGTCGTGCTCCTTCGCCAGTGGGTTTGCTGCGACCTTAGCGAGTGCCCGCGCTATTCGGCGCTTGCCACCGTTACGACACCGAAGGTGGCGAGGACAGCCGCGCGCTCATCATCCCGACCCGATGATGCAGCCAAGGATGACTGAGGAGATTGTACGTGGCAGGATCGCTGGCATCGCCGACCGAGGTAACACGTATGGTGGCCGTTGCCAGCCGGACCGACAAGCAAGGCGAACTATGACGCCGGCTAGTGAGCCACCGGCCGTACCAGCTGGACATCGGGGTTGAGCTCGACCCCGAACCCAGGCGTGTCGGGCACTTTCATCCGGCCGTTCACCGGCACTGGCTCACCGAGCAGGAGCGGTGAGAACATCGGCACCACTTCATCCGCCTCCGGCGCCATCATCAGGAACTCCGAGAACGGGCTGTTGGTCCGGGTGATCACGAAGTGGTAGGAGTACACGCTCGACCCGTGGGGTACGACGAGAGCGCCGTACGCGTCAGCGAGTGCAGAGATCTTGATCAGCTCGGTGATCCCGCCACACCACCCGACATCGGGCTGCAAGATGTCGGCGCAACCCATCTCGAGCAACATCCGAAACCCATACCGCGTGGACTCGTGCTCACCGGTCGAGATCAACATCCCGCGTGGCGCCTTCTGGCGGAGTTCGCGGTATCCCCAGTAATCATCGGGGATCAACGCCTCCTCCAGCCACTTCAGTCGGTAGTCATGAGCCGCGGTGGCCAGCCGGACGGCGTAGTCGAGATCCAGCGACATCCAGCAGTCCCACATCAGCCAGAAGTCGTCGCCGACCTTGTCTCGCATCGCCGCGAGCTCATCGATGTTCGCCCGCAGTCCGGCGGGACCTTCATGCGGACCGTGATGCAGCGGGAGCTTGCCGCCGACGAACCCCATCTGCTGGGCAAGATCAGGACGCGCACCTGTGGCATAGAAGATCAGTTCGTCGCGCACCGCACCGCCGAGTAGGGCGTAGACCGGCTCCTGCCGGAGCCGACCGAGCAGGTCGTACAGAGCAAGATCGACTGCGCTGATCACATTGAGGACAAGTCCCTTACGACCATAGAAGAGGGTAGATCTCCACATCTGGTCCCAGATCTTCTCAATGTCGATCACTTGGGCACCTTCGAGGAAGCGAGCGAGGTGCCGCTCCACAATCCAGGCACCCGGCTCGCCGGCCGTGGTCACGCCAATACCAACAGTGCCGTCATCGGCCTCAACCTGAACGACAAGCGTTCCCAGTACGTTGAGACCGAAGCTCCGGCGGCTTTCCTCGTAACCCGGATAGCCAGACATCGGCGTCGCGATGTGATCATCGATCCAGTGATAGCCCTGTTGATCGTGATAGTCGGCGCCACCTCCAGCGCCGACGGTGAAGGCGCGGACGTGGGCGATCTTGTGCGTGGTCACCTAGACCCGTTCTCTGGTGGCCCCTGCGGAAAGACCAAGATCTTGCTCGCCGAGCTGCGGCCCCGCGCTAGGTCGTCGAAGCTTTGCGGCGCCCCCTCCCAGCCCACCCGACCGTCGATCAACTCGCCGATCCCTTCGGGAACCGTGCCGACCCACTCCGCTGTCTGGATGAACTCGGCCGCCGTGTAGGTGAACGACCCAATCAATGCTCGTTCCTCGGTGCTCAAGGCGTACGCGGCCAACTCGAGCCGCGGCGAACCCATTCCGACCAGCACGATCCTGCTCCCCAGGCCGGACGCGGCCATCGAGTCCGCCAGGGTTTGGTTTACCCCGACCGCGTCGACTACCAGGGTCGCGGGCCCACCGAGCCGGCCAGCCACCGCCTCTGGCACGTTGCCGGCAGTGGGATCGATCACTTCGGCACCTAGCCGAGCGCAGAGGTCGCGACGCGCGGGACTGACGTCGGATAGAGCCATCGCCTGAACCCCCAGTCGGCGGGCAGCAAGTAGGCAGGCTTGCCCGATCGGCCCACCGCCGATGACCAGTACCCGATCGTCGAGATTTGGCTGACCCCGACGGACGGCGTGATACCCCACAGCCATCGGCTCCACCAACGCCCCCAGCTCCTCCGGCATGTGCTCCGGCAGGGGCACAATGTTGCTGGCCGGGACAGCGACCCGGTCGGCGAAAGCCGCCGGGATCTCCGGAGCAACGCCCAGCACGACGCGCCGGCTGCACCAGTGCTCCTGGCCAGCCAGGCAGGCCGGACAATCATGGCAGGACATGACCGGATTCACGGTCACCAGCTGGCCGATGGCAACCCCTTCGACATCCGGTCCCAGCTCCCGGACCCGTCCGACGGTCTCGTGACCCATCACCTGGCCCGGATGGCGGCGACCGTTTTCCCCGGAGTAGCCGTGGAAGTCAGAGCCGCAAATGCCGGTAGCGATCACATCGACGACAACGTGTCCCGGTCCCGCCCGGGGATCGGGACGTTCTTCGACAGCGAGGTCGTAGAACCCTCGCAATACCAGCGCTCTCATGGCCCTACCTCTGAGACCTGTGAACCCCCCGCGCCAGTTCAGCCTGCTCGTGGGCCACGTAGTGGGCGTCGACCTCATCCAGGTGACC
>JBKPEY010000649.1:0-5968 GCA_046744405.1 Actinomycetota bacterium | reverse complement strand
ACCTTCGGCCACCAGCCGCAGCACCTCGACCTCGCGCTCGGTGAGACCACCTGGTCGCGCTCGTCCGAGTAGCCGATCGACATCCTCGGCTGCCGGCGCAGCGCCTACCTCAGCAAAGACACCTCTCGCGACAGCCAGCTCCGCAGCTGCCGAGTCTTGATCACCAAGCTCCCGCAACGCCCGAGCGATGAGCACCCGAGCCCGGGCCGACTCATATGGCGAGCCGATGTCACTCCAAAGCCTGGCTGACTCTCTGGCTCGACCGAGCGCATCCCCAATGTTGCCGGACGCCAGTGCAACGTTGGCGGCCGCGTACGCCGCCATGGCCAGAACCGCGGGGTTACCGAATGCTGAGGCAATCTCGGCGAGCTCGTCGGCATATCGGCGAGCATCTTCGACAAGGCCGGCCGCCAGCATAATCTCGACACCCCCGGGCAGTAATCTGGACCGCCGAACCGGCCCCACTGCCTCCGTGATCACTCTGCCCATAGCTGAAACCGCAGCAGCGGTACGCCCGCGGGCAAGCCAGGACAAGGCCAGTCCGGGCTGCGGCTCATAGCCAAGCTCGGCTGCCTCCCGATACGACGCCTCAGCCTCGTCGAGTTGTCCTCGAATACGAAGCACATCGCCCTGCTCGGTGAGCGCGAGTGCGGCCGGCGCCGTCGTACCCTCCAGCCGGTAACGGCGCTGGGCTTGCGCGAATTCGGCGAGCGCCTCGTCGTATGCGCCCCGAATTCGCATGATCTGGCCCCGATGCAATGAGCATTGGCCGGTGAACGGAACGAGCCCCGGCTGGGTGTCACACCAGCGAGTCAATGCGCTGGTCCACGACGCCGCGCGTGCGAAGTCCGAGAGCTCCTGGCAGGCCTCGATCATCGAGCAATAGACCATCCCGGCGATGATCGGCGAAACCTCCCCGGCTGAAACGCCGATCATCGCCTCATCCAGCAGCGAAAGCCCGCCAAGCACTCGCCCGGAGTAGATCATGGTCCGGCCTTGACAATTCAACCCTTGAGCCACGAGATCCTGGTCGAAGAAGCGACGCCCGATCTGAACCGCCTGTGCGGCCGTCTCCTCGGCCCTGGGAAGGTCCCCGTGAGCCAAATGCTGGTAGAACTCGTGGATCAGCAGGTAGCCGCGCTCGACGATGTCCTCGGGTTCGCTCTCAAGAAGTCGTTGCGCGCGAGCGACCCAACCGCCACCAACTGCCATCTCGCCTCGGACGTTCAAGATCAAAGCAAGCCAGGAGGCGAGGCGTAGGGCTCCCCGTGTGTCTCCCTTGTTGATCATGTCGTGATACCCGCCCTGCAGGGCTCGGACCGCCTCATCGATGTCGCCCATCAGATAGGCAGACGTCGCCAAGGCGAAGGTGTCGTCTGCCCCCAGACTTCCCATGCCACGCAGGCGATCCAGAGCGTCCGCCCAATCACGGCGCTCGTAGGCCTCCCGAGCCTGCAACAACTCCTCGATGGTTTTGTCTCGTTCGCCACCCATGCGCAGCCTCCCGATCAGAGGTTACGTGGGAGTTGAGTCACGCGGCCAGTGTGAAGGATCTGCCAGCCCGCGCGTCGATCTGTTTGGCAACATAGGCCGCGTCTCTGCCGACTCCGGGAAGCACCATCGAGCTGAACGCATACTGGAACGCCAGCCCGCAGAAGAACAGTCCGGGAGCGGCGTTCACAACGCCACGCATCTCCTGTGGCCAACCATCGGCACCGAAGATCGGCAGCTCGATCCAGTCGAACACCTGGCGGAAACCGGTGCACCACACGACATTGGTTACCTCCAGCACGCGACCGCTGTCGAGCATCGGTCGCCCATCATTGACGCCGCTAACCCTCTCCAGGATTCGCTCAACACCGCGCTCCTTGAGATCGGACCGTTTTACCCGCAACATTGGTCCGCCGTGGAACCGGATATCCTCCATGGCCTTGCGGCCAATCGGTGTCCGGCGGGTGATCACATGTCTGCCGATAAACACGAAGATCGGCCAGCCCAGTCGCGCTGTCCAATGATCAAGCCGCACCGGCATCTGTCCCGGGTCACGGCCGGCGAGGATCGTCGGGTGGGTGGTTGCCACCTCGAATGCAACATCGGTGCCTGAGTGCGACCCACCCACAACCAGCACGGGACCAGGCTTGAGCTGCGCCGGCCTGCGATATTCGCTGGAATGCAACTGTCTGATGGCTGGATCAAGATCAAGCGCGAAATCAGGAATGCTTGGGGTACGGCCGAATGTCCCTGTCGCCACTACGACGTTCTGGGCAGTGATGCGGCTGGCTCCTAGGTGGAGCACATAGTTCCCGTCTAGGGCCTCCAAGCGATTCACGCATGTCCCCATTCGCACCGGGAGCGCGAACCGCTCGGCGTACGACGCGAGGTAGTCAGCCACCTGCTCTTTGGTCGGATAAGTCCATTTCGGTGCCGGAAAGGGCAGTCCCGGTAGCCCGTCGTAGCGGGCCGGTGAGTAAAGCCGCAGTGAGTCCCACTGCGCTCGCCAGTTGTCGCCGACTCGCTGGTTTGCGTCCAAGATCACGCAAGGTCGACCGCGTCGCTGCAGGTGATAGGCCGTCGCTAAGCCGGCCTGGCCGGCGCCAATGATCGCTGTCTCGATGTGTTCGATGGTCATGAGAACCTCCGGTAAAAGGCTGGATGCCGTCTGGGCGGGGCGAATGACGCACATAACGCAGGTGCCAGAAGAGCATTAGTCCCGATGTAATGACGTAGAAGCCGTGCAAGGCCCAGATGGGCCCTGGCGGCAGCTGTAGGACGTAGACGCTGTGCACGGCGTTGCCGACATTGGCTAGCACAAGGTTCCCGCGGCTGTAGGAGGCGAGCTCCTTGGTTCGCGCTGCCTTGATCAACATGGGCAGCGTGCTCATCGCGAAAAGCACCGTCGAAATTGATCCGGCGAGAACTGCCATGCTTGCCATGCCGATGACGCTACGAAGCAGACGCCTCGACTCGCGTCGGGTCAGCTACCCATCTTGCAGAAACGTCTCATGGGTGGATTCCCGTACCAGGCTCCCAGTCGACTGTGAGCCCGTCTCACGGGTAAGGAAGGTTTGCTCTCTATGGAAAGGTGGCTGGATGAGTGAACCGCAACGAGTCAGGAGAGTCGTGTCTACCGTGCTGCCCACGGCGCACGGGACCTTCAAACTCCACGGGTACGACGTAATACCTGGCCGTGAGCACCTTGCGCTGGTACTGGGGGACCTGGACGGCAATGGCAGAAACGGCCATGTGCCTCTGGTTCGGGTTCACTCTGAATGCCTTACCGGTGACGCCCTCGGATCCTGGCGGTGCGACTGCGGCGAACAACTCGACGCCGCCATGCAGGAGATTGCGCGGGAGGGCCTCGGCGTCGTCATCTACCTTCGCGGACATGAGGGCCGCGGCATCGGACTGCACGCCAAGCTGCACGCATACGCGCTGCAGGACGCCGGACTGGATACGGTGGACGCGAATCTGCGACTAGGGTTGCCGGTCGATGCGCGCGATTACGACGTAGCCGCTGCCATACTTCGCGATCTTGGCGTACAGCGGATTCGGCTGCTTTCGGCCAATCCGGAGAAGAGCGCCCGGCTTAATGATCTTGGTATCGAAGTGACTGCACGGCTGCCGCTGGTCGTGCCAGAACACGCCGAGAACGCCTTCTATCTCGCCACCAAACGTAATCGGATGGGTCACGACAACACCCGCGACCTCCCCGATGTATGGACCGAGCTGCTACGCGGTCGGGTACCCAACCACGCGGCCGCTGGGCGGGAATCTGAACTGCTCGACCGGTACGGATCGCTGGTGGCTGCCGGGCCTGTGATCGCCATCGCGCAGCTTGCGCAGAGTGTCGACGGCTTTATCGCCTCGCGTACCGGCGATGCGAACTACGTCTCCGGCGAAGAGGACCGTGAACATCTGCATCGACTGCGGGCACTGGTGGACGCGGTAATCGTCGGTGCTCAGACGGTCGCCGCCGACAATCCTCAGCTCACCACCCGGGCAGTGCCCGGGCCGTCTCCGGTTCGGGTGATTATCGATCCGGCAGGAAGAATTCCGAGGCAAGCACGGGTGCTGACCGACGGCAGCGCGAAGACGTTGTGGTGTGTCGCTTTCGGGTCTGCTTCCCCGGCCGAGCTTGCTCCGCATGTTGAGGTTGTCTCCCTAGCCGCAGACGACGGGCGATTTGAGCCGCAAGCAGTGCTGGATATGCTGCGGAACCGCGGGCTGGGTCGAGTACTGGTTGAGGGCGGTGGCCGTACTGTCTCAGACTTCCTGGCCGCGGGTGTTCTCGATCGGCTCTATCTGACCACTGCTCCGATCTTGGTCGGCGACGGAGTCCCGGGCGTGCGCTTTGCCGGCGCCGATCTGATCGGTGACGCCCTGACCGCTTCGGTACGCCGGTTCAGCCTGGGCCGTGATCTCTGCACCGTTTTTGATTTCGCCGCATTACGGCATGCCCGGGAGCGCCAAGATGTCACCGTGGCCAAGCTCAATGCGCATGATCCCGACAGCGAGCTGGGATCGGCGTAACTCCAACCAGGCGGTCGCTGCCTGCGCAAGACCCGGGTGTTGCGAGACGGCGGCGTGCAGCCGCTCCTGGAGTACCTGCCCAACGAACGCCTGACCGCTAGCAGCGGTCAACTGCCAGGGAGTTTCCTGGCAACGCACGTCGAAGCCAGCAGCCCGCAGAGTTTCCGCGGCCAATGATGCGGCCTCCGGACCGCCGCGGCCGGCACGCCGTTGATGATCATTGAACGCATCCAGCAGCGGCTGATCATCTGGATGGGACGGGACCACCCCGAGCGTCCCGGTGACTGTCAGGCTGAACAACGCGGGCACCCGGTTGTCGATCACCGCGCAACAGACCGCGTCGAGTTGCCTCATTGTCAACACGTCAAGGAGTGCGGAACAGGTCACCAGCTGCCGACCAGCGTCGCGGCTGGCGAGCAGTCGCGAGAGTGCCTCGACGCTGTCATCGATGATCATCGTGTCGTCGGGCAGCGGCAGCGATCGACTGATCATCGGATCGTGATCAAGATGGACCCAGCGCTGTCGAAAAGGCAGCCGTGGCGCCAGCCAGCGCTGGTTGGCGCCGGTTCCGGCACCAAGATCAATGATCTCCAGAGTGTCCTGGTGATCACCGGTCACGGCCAAATAATTGATCAAATCGGGCACCAGGGTGTTCAGAGTGGCGGCGCGGGCGGCGGTGTCTGCGGCGACCCGGGCGGCGAGCCAGCTCGGGTCGACGGTGCGTGCTCTAATCGCTCCAGATAGGTCAGCACCGCCTTCGCTGTCTGCCGCCATCCGGGCAGCGTATCTCGGCGAGCGAGCGCCGCCTGACGCCATGTGTGCCGCAGCGTCGGCTCAGTCAACCAGCTGCGCAACAGCTCTGCCAGGCTTGCGGGGTCGCCGGACGGAACTGCCGTGCCAGGTGTCGCCGGGCTATGCGAGGTCTCCCCTTGATGAAGAGCCTCGACTGCACCGGTCTCTGCCGGCACGACGGCGGGGATACCGCGAGTCAGCGCCTCGCCGATGACTAAGCCGTAGGTCTCGATGCGTGAGGGCAGTATCAAGAGGTCGGCGGCATCCCATTCGCGGGCGAGGGTGTCTCCAGTCAACATTCCGAGCACCGCAATCCGCTCCGCCAGCCCGGCTGCCGCGATGTGCGCACGTACTCGAGCGGCGTAATGCGGAGCAGCTTGGTCTGAGCCGACCAAAGCGGCCGTCCAGGAAAGATCCGCCACTAGTCCGAGTGCTTGTGCGAGGGTGAGTTGATCTTTGGTCGGCGTCAGCGCCGCGAGGGTGAGGAATCGCGGAGCTCCGGTGTGCTGACTCCCTCGTGCCACCGCGGCCGGCCTCACGCCGGGAACCGCGACGCCAAAATCTCGACGCCCAAACCGGCGAGTGAACTTCTCAGCAGACCAGCGGCTGGTCGATAGCACACCGGAGGCAGCCCGGATCGCTCGTG
>JBKPEY010000047.1:0-3466 GCA_046744405.1 Actinomycetota bacterium | reverse complement strand
GCCAAACCGCGGTCTGAGGTGATCAGCAAGACCGCGGCCCTGGTCGAGTTCTCGGCCTCGGTGGTCAGCGGATGGTCAACATTGGAGTACGTCGCCACCGCCGACACTGCCCTGGTCAGTTCTCGCGCGTAGGGAGCGGCGGCTTGGGCGCGCTGTTGCGCCCTGATGATCCTGGACGCCGCGATCAACTCCATCGCTCGGGTGACCTTCTTGATGGTCGTTACCGAGGCGCGCCGCTGTCGTAGCTCACGCAGGCTTGCTGGCATCTCAGCCTCGCCTCTGCCTCACGATTTGCTCTTGAGTGACGTCCTCTTCCTCCAATGCAACATGTTCCTCACGGCCGGCCAGGAGCTTGCCCTCTGAGGTCTGGAACCCCTTCTTGAACTCAGCAATTTGCTCGCGCAGTGCCGCCGCAGTGTCGTCGTCGAAATTCTTTGTTTCCCGGATGTTGCGTAGCACGGTGCCATGGTGACGCAGATGATCCAGCAGCTCACGCTCGAAGCGCAGCACGTCGTCAACTGGCACCTCGTCCATAAGGCCCTGAATACCAGCCCAAACTGAGACGACTTGCTCTTCCACCGGATACGGCGAGTACTGCGGCTGGCGCAGCAGCTCAACCAGCCGACCGCCCCGATCGAGCTGGCGGCGGGTCGTAGCGTCCAAGTCGGAGGCGAACATGGCAAAGGCCTGCATGTCGCGGTACTGCGCAAGCTCCAACTTGAGTGAACCGGCGACATTCTTCATCGCCTTGATCTGCGCAGCTCCACCAACACGTGACACAGAGATACCAACATCGATGGCGGGTCGCTGATTCGCGTTGAAGAGATCTGACTGCAGGAAGATCTGTCCGTCAGTGATCGAGATGACGTTGGTCGGGATGTACGCCGACACGTCATTGGCTTTGGTCTCAATGATCGGTAGGCCAGTCATCGAGCCACCGCCCAATTCGTCGGAGAGCTTCGCGCAGCGCTCCAGTAGGCGGCTGTGCAGATAGAACACGTCACCCGGGTACGCCTCGCGGCCGGGAGGGCGGCGCAGCAGCAGCGACATCGCACGGTACGCCTCGGCCTGCTTGGTCAAGTCGTCGAAGATGATCAGTACGTGCTTGCCCTGATACATCCAGTGCTGCCCAATGGCTGAGCCGGTGTACGGCGCAACGTATTTGTAGCCAGCCGGGTCTGACGCGGGCGCCGCGACGATCGTTGTGTATTCGAGAGCACCGGCCTCCTCAAGCGCTCCGCGAACAGCAGCGATCGTGGAGCCCTTCTGACCGATCGCGACGTAGATGCAGCGCACCTGCTGCTCCGGATCACCGCTGTCCCAGGCACTCTTCTGGTTCATGATCGTGTCGACGACAATAGCCGTCTTCCCGGTCTTGCGGTCGCCGATGATCAACTGCCGCTGGCCACGGCCGATGGGGATCATGGCATCAATGGCCTTGATCCCGGTCTGCAATGGCTGATTGACTCCCTGCCTATCCATGACACCGGCGGCCTGCAGCTCGAGCGGGCGACGCTCCCCAATGTCGGTGATCTCGCCGAGCCCATCGATCGGATTGGCGAGAGCGTCGACCGTACGACCCAGGTACCCGTCGCCGACCGGAATCGAAAGGATGTCCCCGGTGCGCTTGACAACCTGCCCTTCTTCAATCCCGCCGGACTCACCCATGACAACGACACCGATCTCGCGAACATCAAGGTTCAGTGCAATGCCGAGAGTACCGTTCTCGAACTCGAGGAGCTCGTTGGCCATAGCCGAAGGCAGGCCCTCCACCCGTGCGATGCCGTCGCCAGAAGTGACGACTGTTCCGACCTCTTCGCGGCTGGCCGTCTCCGGTGTATATCCCCGGACGAAGCGATCCAGTGCTTCGCGGATTTCCTCTGGACGAATCGTGAGTTCTGCCATGGCCTGCGCTTTCTGCTCTATCTCGGAGGTAGATCTGTTTAGTTGTGACGTAGCCCAGCCTGCTACTTAAAGCTTGCTATCCAAGAGCCGTGCTATCCAAAGAGCCGTCTGGCTGACTCGAGCCGGTCCGCGACGGTACCTTCAAAAACCTCATCGCCGAGCTCAACCCGAACTCCTCCTAAGACTTCAGGATCGATGACTTCCTGAATCGTGACCTCTCGACCGATCTTCTGACTGAGCGCGGTTCGAAGACGGTCCCGCTGATCGGAGGAGAGCGGCTTTGCAACGCGTACGGTCGCCACTGCCCGGTTTTTCTGTGCTGCGGCCAACGTGATGTAACCCTCGATCGTGTGCCCGAACGTGCGCTCACGCGCTAACACCGCGCGCTTCGCCAGCACGATGGTTGAGTCGGTGGTACGACCTCTCAGTAACCCTTCGACCAGCTCCTGTCGCCTACTGAGGTCGATAGCGCGATCCCCTAGCAGGTTCCGAAGATCGGGACTGGACTCCACCACTCGGGCGAATCGGAAGAGCTGGTCTTCGGTGTCCTCGAGCTCACTACGCCTATCTGCAGTGATCAGCTGAGCACGTACAGCCTGGCGTTCCAGTGCGGCGGCGAACGTCCGACCACCCGCCCAGCGGAGCGTCGCTGCCTCTGCGACCAGATCCACGACTGCCCTGTCGACCTTTCCGTCAAGCAACCCATGCACCAACGCGCGACGCGCACCTTCCGGCGTGCCCGGATCCGTCACCGCGCGCCGTAGCGTGGCTGAGGACTCGAGCGCATCGTCCACTGCAAACATTTCAGTGGCGAAACTGTCGCTGACCTGGCTGTCATCCAGCATGCGGTCTAGCGAACTCAGTCGCGCATCGGTGGCGGTGCTCATGACCGGCGTGCGGGCGTCGGCTCGCCCTCACCTTCGAGATCGGCGAGGAAACGATCGACGGTACGCCGTGCGCGTTCGTCGTCCTCGAGCGACTCCCCCACGATCCGGCTTGCCAGCGTTGTGGCCAAGGTGCCGATCTCGGCCCGCATCTGGGCCATCACAGTTGATCGCTCGGCGTCAAGCTGCGCCTGGCCCTGCGCCCTGATCCGGGCGACCTCGGCATTCGCCCGTTCCCGAAGATCAGCAAGGATCTGAGTGCCCTCACTCTTGGCTTCTTCGCGGATTCTGGCAGCTTCAGTCCGGGCGTCAGCCAATTGCGCGTTGTACTGCTGCAGCGCCGCCTCAGCAGCCTCTTGAGCCTTCTCCGCCTTCTCCAGCCCACCTTGGATAGCCTCAGTGCGTTCGGCGTAGGTTGCCTCGAACCGCGGCACCACGAATCTGGCGATGATGAAGGTCAACAACAGTGCGAATACGATCGCAGCGATCACCTCCGCCCAATTCGGAAGTAGCGGATTCTCCTCTTGGAGCGGTATGAGCAGCGTCGTCACCCAGACCACCCGCCTAGCCGAAGACGAAAGCGAGGGCGATGCCGATAAGTGCCAGCGCCTCTGTCACCGCGAATCCGATCCAGGCCGTGCCCATCATCGCGCCGCGCGCTTCGGGCTGTCGCGCAG
>JBKPEY010000633.1:0-8138 GCA_046744405.1 Actinomycetota bacterium | reverse complement strand
CATAGATGATGTTCGCGAGGATCGGCTGACGATGAAGTTTGCCGACATCGCCGCACTCATCGGTTATGTCCGCACGATTCCATGGGCGTATCAAGATCTCGATTGGGCGAGGGTAAAGCCGCGGCTTCAACAGCTGCACTTTCAATCCCAGTCCGATCCCATCGAAGCGATCTCGCATCACTTCCTTGTCTTGGCCAGGGCATGAGTAAGGAATGGACCTTAGGCCGCGTCACTCGGCCAGACCCCTGATATCTCGAACGAGGCGAGCATCGCCTGGTACGGAGCAAGGTTCCAACCGCGCTGGGCGACCCAGGCGTCGTCGTAATAGGTATGGGAATAACGCCGACCGTCGTCGCACAGCAGGGTGACCACACTGCCACGTCTACCCTCGGCCATCATCTCGGCAATCAACTGCAGCGCACCCCACATATTGGTGCCGGTCGACCCACCGACCCAGCGGTCCAGCTTGTGGTGCACCATCGCATGGCAGCGATGGAGGCGGCATCCGGCACGGAGATCATCCGATCGACCAGCGATGGTACGAAGCTGGGCTCGACGCGCGGTCGACCGATCCCTTCGATCTTGGATCCTGCCGCAGTTACCGCTGAATCCCGGTTCTGCCATCCGGCATAGAACGCCGAACCCTCCGGATCGACGACGCAGAGCCGGGTTTCGTACTTCTTGAGCCTGGTGTAGCGGCCAATGGTGGCGCTGGTGCCGCCGGTGCCAGCGCCGACGACGATCCAGGCCGGTATGGGAAACGGCTCCCGGCTCAACTGATCGAACATTGACTCGGCAATGTTGTTATTCCCCCGCCAGTCGGTGGCCCGTTCGGCATAGGTGAATTGGTCGAGGTAGTACCCGCCACAGCTCGCTGCAAGATCAGCCGCAACCTGGTAGATCGTCTTCGGATCCTCGACAAGCTTGCATTGCCCGCCATAGAACTCGATCAGCTCGATCTTCTCTCTGACGGTCGTCGCAGGCATCACTGCGACGAACCGCAGATTGATCAGCCGGGCGAAATAGGCCTCGCTGACCGCGGTAGAACCAGAGGAGGCTTCGACCAGTGTGGTGCCCTCAGTGATCCAGTTGTTGCAGAGTCCATAGAGCACCAGGGATCGCGCCAACCGATGCTTAAGGCTGCCCGTGGGATGCACCGACTCATCCTTCAGATAGAGATTGATGCCCCACTCCGGCGGGAGTGGAAACGGGTGTAGATGTGTGTCGGCGCTGCGATTCGCGTCGGCCTCGACCTGCCCGATCGCCCACTCCGACCACACGCGATCGCCTTTGTTGGCCTGCTCCACCCTCGCTAAATTACCGGCGCCTAGATTATTGGTGCACGACCCCGCGTGCACCCTAGATTATTGGCGCACGGCCGGCGCGCGCCATCCGCCAGATGGTTCGCCAGCTCATCGGCCGTCGCTCTCCCGCTGGCTGGGTAAGGCCAATCCAGAAACCGCGCAGCGTCTCCCGCCAGGCGGTACCCGAGCGTAGTCGGAGCGCAGACACCGCAGTCCATGCCAAGACGTACAGCACAGCGATCGGCAGCGGAAGATTACGTCTCGCCAGCCACACCCGGTTGCGTGCCTGAAACCGGTAGAACTCGGCGTGCCGGGTCGGCTGAATGGCCGGATGATGCACGTCGATTTCGCCGTCGTACCGTACATAGAAGCCGCCGTCCCAGACGCGCCATGCCAGTTCGATGCCTTCGTGGGCATACCAAAACGGCTCAGGCCATCCGCCAGCGAATTCAAAGGCGTCGCGACGAACGGCAACCGCACCCTCCCAGACATTCATCGCGGGGCTGCTCCGAGCAGGGTCACCGACGCGTATTCGTGGTGTCCAGCGGCGCGGTGCCGTGCGACCGTCGGGATCGATCACACGGGGCTGAATCATGCCGAGTTTCGGGTCCGCGGCAAACTGCACTGCCATGCGAGCCAAGATGTCGTCGGCCGGCAGACATGCATCATCGTCGAGGAAGAACAGCAAGTTTCCTTTGACCATCGGCACTCCAGCATTACGACCAGCCGGGATGCCGAGATTGGATGTCAGCCCCTTGGCTTTCACGCCATCCGGCAAGCCCACGGGCTGCCACCCGTTGCCGACCACGACAACATCGAGGTCCACATCACGCTGACCCAACAGACTCGCCAGCCCATGATTCAAATCGTCGGGCCGATTGCCCATCGTCAAGACGACGACGCCGAACCCCGGACGCCCCACATTCGACTGCATACCTGCCGTCATCGCAGCCTTGACGATGCCAACACGGCGACCAAATGACCAACCAATGTCAGGCAGGCCGCGACAACAAGTGCGGCGAGCAGGACCTTGGTCGCCGCACCACCAACGAAAAGATCAACAATCGCGGCGATCAGCACCAGGATCGACAACTCCACCGAATGAAAGACCCGGTGAAACGGGATTACTCGGGCCAGCCGGCGCGCGCTGCGCAGTACGCCGCCTCTTGGTGCGCGGACATGTTCGGCGTCAGGCATCTGTGGCATGCCGGCGTAATGCCGAGCGACATGTACCAGGTCGTTCTCTACCTTGTTCAAGGCGACAAGTAGTCCGAGCAGCAGTCCGGTGCTGATCCAAACTCCGCTGACTTGTAGTTGCCCGGTGGCCCGCACACCCAGCGCGACCGCGATGCCACATTCGGCGACGTAGTGCCCGATCCGATCGAGGTAGACACCAATCGGGGATGACGTTTGGCGCCAGCGCGCCACTTCTCCGTCGCAGCAATCGAGCAGCATCTGCACCTGTACCAAGATCACCGCGAGGATGGCGCCCAACAGCGAGGGCCAGCCAGTCGCCATCGCGGCGGCCGCAGCGCTGATGATCATCAACCAGGTGACGCCATTGGCGCTGAACCCAGCGCGCAGCAAAATCCTTGTCAGATAAGGAGAAATGTCCCTCAAATAGGCATGCGCAACCCAGTGCTCGGCGGCGGCACGAGTACGCACGCTGGGCGGTTGCGTCACCTCACGCAACTGGGCGATCGTCGGGCGGGCAGGTCGCTCCGCACCTACGTCGAAACCGGCCGTCACCATGCCCTCCAGAACCAGCCCACAGGTCGGCGCCAGAGCTTAGCGACGCTAGGTCCGCGAGGCATCCCGACAGCCTATCGTCGAGTGTTGTATCGACCCGGGACCAAGACGCATACTTCCGTTATGGGGCGGTATCTACCGATCATCATCATCGCGTTGCTGATGATCTACTGTGTCGTCGAGGTGGCTCAGGCCCCGCCATACGCCGTCCGCCGGATGCCTCGCTGGCTGTGGGCGACAGCGATCATCTGCCTGCCATTGGCGGGTGCGGTCTGCTGGCTCTTGCTCGGTCGGCCCACTGCGGAGTCCTCTGGCACGAAACAGAAACCACGCCCGAAGGCACCCGACGACGACATCGATTTCTTGCGGGGGCTTTGACTCCCGGGTGGCAACCTAGGTGCACGCAGGTTGCGACAGTCACCTCAGCTAGCTGAGGATCGCTGGATCTGGTACGCGCGCTCGATTGCATCCTCGAACCGCTTCGTGCTCTGCTAGGCGCTGACGTCGCCGAAATAGTGATATGCCAGACCGCGCAGCTGGCTGTTGGCATCGAAATCACCCTGTAGAGCACGAATCTTTGCAAGTACCTTTGACGCCTCAGCCGCATCCAGCAACCGAACATTGTCTAGCAGCGGCGAAGCCGGACGGTAGGCAGTCGGTGCCGGCTCGGTGATCACCAGCGGCTTGCCGGTCGCCAGCCAGTCGTAGGCAACCGCGGAGATGTCGGTCACGCAGGCGTCGGCGAACTCCCATTGCCAGCCATAACCGTCACGATCAACCAGATGCCGGTCGCCTTCCTTTGCTAGCAATGTGCGGATTGCCTTGTCCGCCGACCGGTGGGTGCTCGAGGCATATCCGGTTCGAGGGTGTGGCCGATAAATGACGCGTACGGATGGATCGGCAAGCAGTGCCTCGATGATCGCCACGCCATGGCTGGCCAGCGACCCGTACGCGATGCTGGGCCGATCACCTTCCCAGGTGGGTGCGTACCAGATCCGCAGGCCCTCCTCTCGCGGCCACGGTGGGGCGCCCGGATAACTGTGATCAAGCTGGGGACGGCCAACGGCCATGGTGCGCTCAGTCGCATTGAATCCGCGCAACGCTTGGGCAAGTCGATCACGACCCGCGTCGCCACCGACGAAGGTCAGGTCGTAGGCCTTGTGCTGGTTGGAAACACTTCCACCCTTGTCGCTTTCGCCGTGCCCAATCTGAACGTGCACCGGGCTCGCGAACCGCAGCATCCGGAAGTTCGCCTCGATCTGATTGAGATAGAGCACAACGCGCACGTCCCGTTCAGCTACCAACTCCTCGAGGGCTCCGCTACCGCGTGCGAAGGCGACCGGAAGGCTGCTGGTGTTGAGCACCAGGTCACCGGTGTCCGCGCGGTCCACGATGACGAAGACAGGACGCTGCAGCGCAAGATGTTCCAGCGGCAGCCGCCACTGCTCGAACTGATAGAAGTTCTCTGTACCTGTGGCAAAGAACACCGCAATCCCGGCATTGGGCACAAGCCCGTTGCTGCCGGCCCTGTCGGCGAAGCCACCGGCCGTCAGCTCATTTCGCAACCTGGTACCGGCGGCACGCGCCCCCCGCGCAGTTCGGCCACCCAGGCGTGTCAGAATCTGCTGACCGAAGCGGGTCATTCCGGCGTGGGATGCGCCTTCTCGGATTCCGTGACTGCGGGCACTTCCTGCTTGAATGCTTCGCCAACCTGACTCTCACTTCGGTCGGCGCTCCACTCGGTGTGGAAAGAGCCGTCGTTGTCTACGCGTTGATAGGTATGCGCACCAAAGAAGTCACGCTGCGCCTGGATCAAAGCAGCCGGCAGCCGCTCGGCCCGAATACCGTCGTAGTAGGCCAACGAGGAGGAGAAGGCCGGAGTCGGAATGCCATTTTCGGCCGCCCCAGCGACGACTCGCCGCCAAGCCGCCACACTGTTGCTGACGGCTTCGGTGAAATAGTCGTCGGCAAGCAGCAGCGGCAGAACAGGATTGCGCTCGTACGCCTCGGTGATTCGATTCAGGAAGCGTGCCCGAATGATGCAGCCGCCTCTCCAGATTCTCGCCATCGCACCACGGTCGATGTTCCAGTCGTATTCCGCACTTGCGGCCGCGATCTGGTCAAAGCCTTGGGAGTAGGCGACGACCTTGGAGGCATACAGAGCCTGCCGAACATCTTCGATGAACTGATCTGGGTTGGCCACGCTCCACTCCTTGGTGCCCCCTGGAAGCTTTGCCTGGGCGGCCTCGCGTTGCGGCACCGATCCCGACAGGGCGCGCGCCATCGTCGCCTCAGCTATGCCAGTGATCGGCACGCCAAGATCAAGAGCGTTCTGCACAGTCCAGCGACCCGTACCCTTCTGCTCCGCCTGATCGAGCACGATGTCGACGAAGGGTTTGCCGGTCTCCGCATCGGTATGGCCGAGCACTTCCGCGGTGATCTCGATCAAGAACGACTCAAGATCACCTTCGTTCCATGTCTGGAAGATCTTGGCGATTACTGGAGCTGACGCGCCGGTCCCCTGCTTTATCAGGTCGTACGCCTCGGCGATCAGCTGCATATCGGCGTACTCGATACCGTTGTGCACCATCTTGACAAAGTGACCGGCCCCATTCGGCCCCACATATGTGCAGCACGGAACGCCGTCGACTTTGGCGGAGATGTCCTCCAGCAAGGGACCTAGCGACTCATACGACTCCCGCGACCCACCCGGCATGATGGAGGGGCCATTGAGCGCGCCCTCCTCACCGCCGGATACCCCCGTGCCCACGAAATGGAGGCCGATCTCGGCTAGCTTGGCTTCCCGGCGGATCGTGTCGGGAAAATGGGCGTTGCCGGCATCGATCACGATGTCGCCGTCCTCCAGCAGCGGGATCACCTCATCGATCACCGCATCGGTCCCCGGACCAGCCTTGACCATGATCAACACACGACGCGGACGCTCCAGCGAGGCGACGAAATCGGCCATCGACTCGGACGGAATAAAGGTCCCCTCTGACCCAGCCTCTACGAGCAGCGACTCAGTCCTGGCGTAGGTACGATTGTGGATCGCAACGCGATGTCCATGCCTGGCGAAATTCCGTGCAAGGTTGCGACCCATGACGGCAAGGCCGGTAATGCCGATCTGAGCGAGTTCAGCCATCCTTGAAAACTCTCCTTTGGAGCGCTATGAGACGATCGTGCAGCGAATGGGGTCGCTGTGCCGTTGGCTCAGCGTATCGGCTCCCTCCCAGCAACGGGACGGGCGCCGGTGGCCCCGATCAGAATCCGCGGTGGAGGAGAACGCATGCTTCAGCCGCTAGGCATCAGTGCCGAAGCGGAGGCGGTCTACGTCGCGCTCGGGCCGTTGCCGTCGGCCTCGGTAGCTGAACTGGCGCGGCTCACCTCACTGACGCCGGAGGATGTCGCGGAGAACCTGGAGCAACTCAGAAAGCTCGGTCTCGCGACGGATTCATCACGTGGGAACTGGCGAGCGCTACCGCTGCTCGATGTGGTCAATCAACTGAAATCACAACGGTTGTCTGAGATCGAGCGCGCCAGCGTGGCCGCCGAGTCGTTGCAAAGCCACTTGCTCGCCGCCGGCGCGAACCAAGTGGATGACGTTCGAATTATCGTCGGGCGGGAGGCTATTGTCGCCGCCCATCGCGAGCTGTTGGACTCTGCACGGCGCGAAATCTCTGCCTTCGACAAGCCTCCGTACGCGCAGGCACGGACGAACATCACCGAGGAAGCGCTGAGCGTAGAGCCGGAGTGGCAGGCCTTGGAACGCAATGTGACTTTGCGCGTGGTCTATCACCCGGGTTTTGATCCCGAGCGGCTGACTGAGCTGGGGCTTTTTGCGAAGAAGGGTGAGCTGTCGCGAACCTCGCCCGTGCCCATGAAGCTGATCTTGGTCGACTCCCATGCCGCGCTCATCCCGTCCATGCGCTCCTACCTGCCGGGGCATGAGCTTCGGGCATCCGTCGTGCGTCATGCGTTACTTGTCGAGGCGCTGCAGTGGCTATTCGAGGCCGTATGGGAGGCGGCGGTGCCGATCATGACGTCGGTCAATAGCGAAACCGATCCGCGGCGACAGATGTTGATCTCCATGCTGATGACCGGATCCACCGACTCCGCAATCGCCAACACGCTCAACATCAACGTGCGCTCGGTGCGGCGCTGGATCTCCGATCTTATGGACGAGATGGGCGTGACAACCCGCCTCCAGCTCGGCGCAGCACTTGTTCGTTCAGATGGCCTACGCGGCGAACAAGCGTTGTCGCTAAATTCTGCGTCAAATTCTGGGTCGCCGGCGAACTCCCAT
Organism: Actinomycetota bacterium; assembly: GCA_046744405.1. Taxonomy (GTDB): domain Bacteria; phylum Actinomycetota; class Actinomycetes; order Propionibacteriales; family Propionibacteriaceae; genus Microlunatus. The sequence goes on along the minus strand of JBKPEY010000633.1, from coordinate 782 downwards.
CGTCCTGTTGCCCCCGCAAGCCGAGAGTGAGCAGCCGGTGCCGCCTAAGCCGCCGCAACGGCGACGTCCAAGCACTTTGGCGTCCACAACGGCGACGGGCACAACGACGACAAGACAAAGACGACAAGACAAAGCCACGCCCGCGGTCCTAAGTGAACCGCGGGCGTCGCCCAGGGGGAGGAACTCCGAGCGGAACCTCGGGGAAAAGTTCCACACGGGTGTGCTGGTCAAGCCACGCTCACTCGTAGCTCAACCACCGGGAACGTCAGGTATCCCGGCTTCCTTGCGGAAGATCTGGTGCTCGCTTTGCCTAAGGAAACACTATCGGACTTTGGATGCGATTTCACTACCTGCAACGCCGGGAAATCCGCGTCGGCGGCCGATGCGAATTCTGCGTCCGTCGCGGTACGGCGATGGGCGAGGACTCTAGGAGGAGCAAAGCGGTATTCAGCGTGAAATAACAGCCAACTCACTCTGAGCACTGAACCTAGGGCATCCGACTGCGCTTTTCCTAACTCCTCGCGAGCGGTGCAACCTCGAATTGTTGTTGCTAATGAAGAAGGCGGCGCGATCCGCGCCGCCTTCTCAGAGAGTGTGTCCGCGAAGAGTGTGGCCGCGGAGCGTATGTCCACGAAGAGTGTGCCCGCGAAGCGTATGTCCACGAAGCGTATGTCCACGAAGAGTATGTCCACGCATGAGAAGTTTCCCTTCTTGACGTCTCACCGGTGCGGTGAAGCCGGCCGGTACGAACGTTGATCTTGTCAAGAAGGACGCTATGCAGG
>JBKPEY010000557.1:0-2471 GCA_046744405.1 Actinomycetota bacterium | reverse complement strand
GATCTCGTCAGGCGTGACCAGCCAGGGCCCGGCGGGATTGAAAGTCTCGGCCGACTTCCCCTTCGACCACTGCCCGCTGCGCTCTGTCTGGAACGCGCGCTCACTAACGTCGTTCACGACCATGTAGCCCGCGATCGCATTTCGGGCCTCGTCGACTGAGTCGAGGTAGCTCGTGCGCCGAGCGATGACGACGCCAAGCTCGACCTCCCAGTCCGGCTTGGTGGAGCCGCGTGGGATTCGGACATCGTCGTACGGGCCGATGAGGGTGTTCGGCGACTTGGTGAACAAAATCGGCTCCTCAGGCACTGCTTGGCCGGTCTCCTCGGCATGATCGCGGTAGTTGAGCCCAATGCACAGAATTTGGTGCGGCCGGGCGATCGGCGCGCCGACCCGCTCGCCCGCGAATCGGGAGAGTTGACCGGCCGCAGTGCGCTCGGCTACCAGGGGCCGGATCCGATCGAGCCCGCCAGCGCCGAAAAACGCCTCGTCGAAGTCAGGAACGGCATCGGACAGGTCGACGTAGCTGTCTTCGTCGATCCGAGCGACGGGTTTCTCGGCGCCGAACGGACCGATGCGCATTAGGTACACAGTGGACGCTCCAAGCTTGGGCGGTCATGGGCCGCGGCGGTCAATCTATGGTGAGCCGGTCAGGTCATGCTGCATCATAGGGTCCGAACGGCCGTACATGGAGTGTGGAAGACCGCCGCCCTTCGACACCACACATCACGACATAGCGCTGCAGTGCAAGGGCCTGACCACCAGCCAACCTTCAGGCGGTCGGTCGAGCGATGGATCTTCGTGCCGCGAGGCCTCGTCCCAACGCCTCATGGAATGAGAAGCTGGCCGCATGCGAGCCGTGCGGATTCACGCCAAGCAGGACATGCGTACCGAGGAGGTTCCGAGCCTCAATCCAGCTGCCGATGAGGTGCGGTTACGAGTCGGCTATGTCGGGATCTGCGGGTCGGACCTGCACTACTACGCCGACGGCGCGGCTGGCATCTTTACCATTCGGGAGCCGCTGATTCCCGGCCACGAGGTGTCCGGAGTGATTGACCTCGACCCGACAGGAACGTACCAAGAGGGCACGCCGGTGACGGTTCACCCGGCCACCTGGGGTACGCCGCAACCGGATTTGACCGACGATCAGCGCCAGCTCTGGCCTGGCGGTGGATATCTGGGGAGCGCCTCGACGTGGCCACACACCCACGGCGGCCTCGCGGAGCAGCTGATCGTTCGGCGCGATCAAGTTCGCCCGTTGCCCGCGTCGCTGCCGGTCAAGCGGGCGGCATTGGCCGAGCCGTTGGCCGTTGGCCTGCACGGCCTCGCGGTTGGCGGCGACATCCACGGCAAGCGGGTCTTGGTATCGGGATCTGGCCCGATCGGGCTGCTCACCGCTGCCGCCGCAGCAGCGGGGGGTGCGGCAGAGGTGGTCTGTGCCGACCTGCTAGCTGGACCGTTGCAGCGCGCCCGAGCGCTCGGCGCAGCCAGCCCGGTGCCGATTGGGACTGTGCAGATCGGCGCCGAGGATCTGCCGGACTCCCATTTCGACATAACGCTGGAGTGCGCCGGGGTGCCGCAGGCACTCCACGGGCTGTTGCTTGCCACCCGTCCGGCCGGCATCGTCGTCCAGGTCGGCAATCTGCCCAACGAGACGCGACCGGTCAACCTGGCACCCCTGGTCTCCAAGGAGATCCAACTGCGAGGCACCTTCCGCTTCAACAGCGAGATCGACGCCGCCATCACGCTGCTGGACCACAACCCCCAGATCGAGCAGGTGATCACTCACGTGCTGCCGATCGAGGATGTCGACGAGGCGTTCTCGATCGCCGCAAACCCCGAAATCTCTGGCAAGGTCCTGGTCGAAGTCAGCGACTCCTGACACAAAGCCAAGCCGGCCCTGGCAATTCGCTGACGTTAGTGTTCTTGAGCATGGGAACGGTCGACGACTACTTCCAGACGTTGGACGCTGAGACGCGGGCCGCCTTCGAGCGCATTCGAACCCTGGCCTTGGAAATCGTGCCGCAAACCGATCAAGGGAGCAGCTACGGGATGGCTGCGCTCAAGCACAATGACAAAGGGTTGCTTGGTTTCGCCGCGGCAAAGCGTCATCTCAGCGTCTTCCCGTTCAGTTCGCGTGTCGTCGATGAGGTACGCGATCGACTCCCCGGTTTCGACTTGTCGAAGGGAACCATCCGGTTCACAGTTGAGAAGCCCCTCCCGGACGACGTCGTCCGCGAGGTTGTCACACTCCGTCTGGCGGAGATCAACGGGTCGACTCGGGTGGACCGTCGACGCTGAGGGTACGACGCTGCACGGCGGCTCACGTGCAGGGCGTAGGGCCCCGCGAGGATCGCATGCACCGCCCGTACACACTTTCCACATGGGTTACTACCTGCTCGAGTACGTACTAATTGATGACTATCTCGCTCGCCGGACCGCATTTCGGGAGGAGCATTTAGCGCTCGCGAGGG
>JBKPEY010000571.1:0-3985 GCA_046744405.1 Actinomycetota bacterium | reverse complement strand
TTCGGTGGCGGTCTGCGATGCCATGTCGGCCTTCCTTCGCATTATCGGTTGCACCCTGACCGGACGGACCGGCCTAAATGATCAAAGGCTCCCACGACTCGTGCCGGTGAGCATCACCCGGTGGAGGTGATACTCATCCGGAGCGCGGGCCGAGAGCCTGCGGTCAACGTGGCGGTGGATCGAATTTCGCCGTCAAGCGCTACCTGCGGAAGCACCAATTGCGATGAGCTCAGTCACGGAGCCCAAAATGAGGCCCGACCCGCGCGACGCTAGACGGTGATCTCGGCCGTTCGCCGACTACTGATCGCGACGAGTCCAGAAGCAATCATGAGCAAGACGGCGAATATCAACACCAGACCGCTGAACGGGACCGGGAGCTGAGCGGCGAGTGGACCGAACGAGGCTCCGGCAAAGACCGCCAATCCGTTGATGCCCAGGGCACCAGCGCGAGAGGAACCACCGCGGCTGCCGACGAGCGCGATCACCGCAGGCACGATCGTTGCGACGCCTAGAACGAAGACCACGCTGGCCATGACGAGCGCCCACAATTTGCCGACGGTGATTGCCTCAGCTAAGAGGCCTGCCGTGGCAAGCATGAACCCGACGACCGCAATCCGCGTGGCCCCATAGTGTCTGGCGAGCCAGCCGGCAATAGGGGCTAGCAGTATGGCGGGCAGTCCGGCGAGGCGTACCAACAGCACACTGGTGGCATCGAGTCTGAATTGGGTCTGCAACAGCGGACCAAGAGCCGCGTACATGCCAACGAAGCTCATGATCACAGGGAAGGACGCGGCGTTCGTCAGCAAGAGTTCGCGCTTCGCGGCCAAGGCTAAGAGGCCGCGATACTTTTGACCAAGACTCGCCGGCTCTGGGCTGCGATGCGGCTCGATCAAGATCGTCGCGATAGCGATAGCCGCAATCATGAACGCCGGCGCAGCCAAGCCAAAGACCCAGCGCCAACCAAGAGCGTCCACAACTGCCTGCGCATAGACCTGGCCGATAATCCCCGCCGACAGGAACGCAGTCGACATTGCGCCGATACCCGTGGACCGCCAACGCGGCGGGAGCGCTTCGCCCACATACGCCAGGGCGACCGGCCCGAAGCTCGCTGCCACCAGACCTTGCACGGCTCGCAAAACAGCGATGACGGACAGCGATGAGCCCATGGACAAGCCTGCAGTGACAACAGCGAGCGCCGCCATGCCCGGTACCAAGACCGGCTTGCGCCCGTAACGGTCAGACAGCGGCCCGAAGATCAGAAACCCTACGCCATAGGCCAGGGCGTATGTGGTACCCAGTGCTGCCGGTGCTGCGGAGGCGTCACCGCCCAGCACCTTCGCAATCACCGGTGCGAGCGTGATCGCCAAGTACAGCTGAGACAGCGCCAGCAATGCAGAACTGACCAGAACCGTCAGCGGAGCAAGAACCGGCGCCTGATCGCTGCCAGCCCTTGCCCGCGCGCGTGATGTCATGATTCCCTCATTCACGATCATCGCAGACGCCAAACTAGGGCTGTGGATGGTGAAACAAATGTCTTCGGGGCCGAGCTGCAACCCTGCGGCACCGAGCCGCTCACCGGTTTCTATCGCGACGGCTGCTGCAGCTTCGGACCAGCGCAGGCGCGGCACCTGGTGTGTGCTGTGCTGACAGCGGAATTTCTTGATCATCAGCGCAGCGTCGGAAATGACTTGATCACCCCGATGCCGGAGTACGGCTTTCCGGGTCTGCAGCCTGGCGACCGGTGGTGCGTGGTTGCCGAACGGTGGGCTCAGGCGTACGAGGCGGGGGCTGCTCCGCCGGTGGTGCTTGCCTCCACCAACGCCCGCGCGCTTGAGGTCATCGACTTAGCCCTGCTGAGGCCCTACGCAGTGGATGTTCCGGAGGACCTTAGCTCACTCGACTAGCGCCCTTAGACCAAGTTGGCCACTAAAGCGCCCGCCGCACTATTACAGGTTCCTACTTCTACGGCGTGTTGATTTGCGCTGCATTGTCGCCGTCTAGTTACAGTGGCCCGCTCGCGCTCAAACTTCCCGCTCCCCCTTCCCCTGCCAGGAGAGCCATGAAAAAGCTTCTGTGTGCGCTTGGCGCCGTGCTTGCAACTGGAATTACGGCAGTTCTCACAGCGAATATTGCCTACGCCGATTCAATTGAAGAGCTGACGGTAGCTCACCGTGGTGCTAGTACTTCGAAATTAGCCGAAGGCAGCCTGCCGGCCTATAAGTACGCTGTGAAGAACCGGGCCGACATTCTGGATGCGGACGTTCGCTGGACCAAAGACGGTTCCGACGCTGACACGGTAGGGACGATGGTGCTCTTGCATGACGCCACGCTTGACCGGATCACGAATTGCAAAGGAGGTGTTTCAACACGGCTTTGGTCTGACATCAGCGCCAAATGTCGCACTGATGTCGGAGGCCAACCGCTGATGCGGTTGGTCGACCTGCTGCAATACGGCAACTCGGTCGGAAAGTCATTTGCCGTGGAGATCAAAGTCTCGACAATCACCGATGCCCAGGCAAAACAGCTGTGGAATGCGATCAAGGACTCACGAGTCCAATTGCAGGCCACCTCCGACCGGCTGGCTGCCCTGAACAAGATCAAGAAGCTCGATGTCGCTGATCCGAAACGCAAGATCAGCTACGCGCTGATCACCTTGGGGACAAATGGCTGGCCTTCGGTGGCTACGATCAAAAAAGTTGGCACGGCTGTTCATGCCAAACTCAGCATTCCCGCTGACGTCGCGCGTAGCTATCATCTGGCCAGTATCAAGGTCTATCTGTTCACGGCCCAGAACGAAACCGACGAAGCCAAAATGATCGCGTTGCATCCGTACGCTGTGGTCGTCGACGACCTAGCCCAGTTCCAGAGCTGGCGCGACGCTGCGAGCGGATCGGCGTAGCGCTTCCTCGAGGGTTTGATGCCGAGGTTTTGATGCCGACCTAGGCGCTCGGGAGATCCCGGGCGGCGCGGGCTAGTTGGCGCGAGCTATTTGCCCTTCTTGTCTTTCCCGGGCTTCTTGTTGCTTTCCTTCTTGCTCGGCTCCGATCCGCCCGTCTGGTGGCTCGTGGCACTCTGTTGCTGCTGCCAGGGGCGAGCGCTCGGGTGGCTAATCCATGGCCGGAAGTCACCATCGCGGCCAACCAGGCTCGGCGCAGCTGTCTGCCGCGCTGGACCGATGTTGATGAGGACTGTCACGGTGCTGTCAATGGTCGTGATGTCGCCGCCTTCCGGGCTCTGCCGGATCACCGTGTCGACGGAGGCGCTGTCGAGGCCATGAACAAACTCAAATCGCGGTGCGAGATGCGCGTTTCGCAGCAGGCTTTCAGCGCCCACCTGACCGAGGCCGAGTACGGCGGGCACTTCTATTGTCGTAGCGGCGGCGGCCTCCGGCCGATCGGACTTATAGATTCCGAAAGCGCTGGCGCCGGCCATGAAGAGCAATCCAGTCATGGTTGCAATGAGCCGCCTCGCCCGCGGCCTACCAACGGCCGACCTTTCCACACTGGACCGAGCGGTGAAGTCCACGTGGTCCTTATCTGCCGCCTCAGCTGAGCTGAGCATCGCTGTTGAGAGCAATGCGGTGGCCGCGGGCGGATGTCCGCTGAGGACACTTTCGACATCGGCCTTCATTTCCGCGGTCGATTGATAGCGGTCATCCGGATCCTTTGCCAGGGCCTTCAGGACTATGGCATCGATGTCGGCCGAGATGTCAGGATTCGCGACGCTGGGCGGAGTCGCCGGCTCAGGAATGTGCTGGAAAACGATGCTCACCATGGTGTCGCCGCTAAATGGCGGCTCGCCGACCAGCAATTCGTAAAGCATGCAGCCGACGGAATAGAGGTCACTGCGGACGTCGGCGGATTCGCCGCGTCCTTGTTCGGGGGACAGGTATTGCGCCGTTCCGATGACAGTCCCGGCCATAGTGGCAGTGCCTGATGAGTCCGAGACCGCGCGCGCGATGCCAAAATCAGCGACCTTGACGGTA
>JBKPEY010000030.1:0-5594 GCA_046744405.1 Actinomycetota bacterium | reverse complement strand
TCTGCGACTGAGCAAAGCTGGTCAGACCTTCCCGACTCCAGAGGTTTCCAGCCGGCTCATGGGCTCCCCACGCTCGAGGCGGTGCACCGCCGGCGATCCTGGCCAAGCCAGCAACCGGACCGCCCAATCTCGTTGTGGCTTTGGCCTTATGCCGCAACGAGATCACCGCCATGACCTGTACCGCGGTGGCTGGCGACGGCCGTAAAAAGCCAAGATCAATATCATCGACACTACGAATACCCGTAGCCGTGAAGACGTCGCCGATCTCGGATAACCGGCGGCCGGTGAAACCCTCCCGCAGGCCGTTCGAACTGCGAACGACCCAGGCGGCACCGGCCTCGCGCCACACCTCAGCAAATGCGGGAGTCAGACACGACAGCTCGTCTGTCACCAGCACCACCCGCCGGGCCTCGTCCCGCGCCTGCGAGAGGAGGCTGATTCGCCCCGCGTTCAGAAAGATCACCGGCGACCGGCTTTCCGTGGCGGCGTACCCGATCGGCCCAGTGTCCGGCTGAGCGTCGAAGGTGCCGCCAAAATCCAGGAGCGGGTGCCGCACCGTGGTCAGTGATTGCTCTCTCATGAGGCTGCCCTTTGCGGAATCGCATGTACGGCGAATAATCGACTGCCGCACTCCACCGTCCAACCAATGGCGGCTGGGCCACGGATGCCGGGAATCAAGGGTCGGCGCTCACCCTCCGGGCTGATCAACACCGACCCATTGGCCGAGTGCAAATCGGTTACCCAGAGCACCGAGCCGGACCACTCCAGCAGCGCATGCGTCTTGGAGAGCGTCCGGGAAAGATCAGCAAGCGCGAGAACTTGGTGACCCGAGTTGCTCTCCGGGCTCCGACCGATCATTAGCGAGGAGCTGATCACGTGTCGCCGCCCCGTGTCGAAGACAATTGCCACCGCATCGGATGTCGTTGTTCCGGCTACGCCCTGCCCAGGGCTGGCAAAGATCGCGTCGTCGACATGTGAGCCTTCTGCGATTGCCGATCCTGACAGGGCGGGCAATGCAGGAGTCAACGGGTCCCGGCCCCGCCTCAGGTCGGCGGTGACGGTACGCCTTATCCAGTGCGAGGCTGTGAACCGCGCAATGATCTTGCGAACACTCACAGGATTACCCGTCAGGTCATCAACCGTGCGCAGCCTGAGAGCCAAGCGGCCTAGAGTGCGGCCGCGGCGAATGAACAGCAGCGACTGTGCAACAACGAACACCACGGCCAGCAGGCCGATCAAGATCAGGGTTCCAAAGGCACTTGACGCGCCCGATACCACGGCAACGACTGCTGCAATTGCAAGCGGGAGCACGTCGAGAGGTACCGCGAGATAGCCCCGTGTCGCGCTCGAGCGCGCTACGCCGGCGATCAACGGCGTGTAGGTACCCAGCACACCACCTTGCGCAGCAGGCGTCAGCACCATCCCGCAGACCTCGCAAAGCCCGCCCGCGGACGTCTGCATGCTGCCACAACGTGCGCAGCTCGCGATACCTGCGAGCGCTGCAGGCATATAGACCTCCGGATGATCAGGACTTGACACTTACCGCAGCACTGTGCCGACCTCAGTCGCTGAGTCTGTAACCCCTCGGGGGCAAAAGTTTAGGTTTCGAGCCGTGACCTGTTCATAACCCCGGAAAATTTCTGGGCCCGAAGCTAGATCTGGCTCGAAATCGCTTGTGGGCAGTCAAAAGATTCAGTCCGCTTCCTGGGACCGACATGCTCAATTGCCCGCAATGTGACCCGAACCGGCGTTACGTTAGGTCGCGTCCGTGACCCAACCGTTATCTTCGCCCTTTTCGGGGGACAGGAGCAGGAATGAAGTTCGCAATGGGGGCCGAGACGCTCACGGTGCTCACCAAGCAGACGTCTTCGGCCAATGATGATCTTGGAAGCCTGGTGAAGCAGCTGTTCGCCGCCGCCGAGCCGATCCAAGGCAAGTTCAACGGGGCCGGCCGAGCCGCCTTCGATCGGTTCAAGGGTGAGACCGATCAAATCGCCAACGAGCTCAATTCGGCACTAGCCGCCGTACTGGGTGGCATCCAGGGCCAGAACACCGCGTTCATCACCGGTGAACAGCAGATGGTCGACGAGACCGCTGCCGCCCAGGGCAGTGCCAACTTCGAGTCCGCCCGGTTCTCCGGATCCCGCTGAGAAAGGACGAGGAAAATCATGCCTGCTGGAAATGCCGCCGATCGGCGCGACTTCGACATCCCGGCCTCGCAGGCCGCCCAAGATCATTTCAATGCCGTCGCCAGCCACCTGGAGTCCTTGATCAATTCGCGTGACCGCGATGTGCAACTTGCCATGTCGGACTATCAAGCTGACGGAGCGTCGGAAGACTACGCCGCGAAGGAGCAGCGCTGGCACAACGTCGCGGACGAGGTACGCGGCATCATCCAGGTGCTTCGGGGATCGTTGGGAAGCAACGACGAGACCGCCGCGCAATCACTGCAGCGCGCCAAGACTGCAGTCGACTCCATCGGCTGACTTCCTTCCGGAGACAACCATGACTGGCTATCGAATCGACCCCAACGGGGTCGAGACAGTACTGAACGCCACCAAAAGCGACGCGGAGGAGTTCGGCACCATCCTCAAACCGCTTCAGGGGTGGGTTGAGTTTGCTGCCACAGGGACGGGTGGCAGTGGCGCCGTCGTCCCTGCCTTGCAGAGCTTCTTCGAGAACCAGTCGATAGGTCTTGAGGCGATTGGTACCCGGGTGGGTGCGGCGATCACCGGGGCTTATCAAGCGACCAAGGCCTACATCGATGGTGATCTGGACATGGTGCAGACCTATCAGAGGAACGCTGCGATCGCGGCAAATCCGCCGCCTGAGGTACCACGGCGACTGGGAGGCTACTGATGCCTAATCCCATTGACCCCAGTGCGATCCCCGGCGACAACCTGCGACCTGACATGGTCGAGATTGCCGCCGGTGAAATCTCCACGATCGGCGATGACGTTCGTGATCAAGGTGGCATCGTGGTCAGCACCTGGCAGCGGCTGGCCCAGCACTACGAGGCGCCAGAGGCAGCGACCTTGTTCGGCGTCATGGATCCGGTCAAGACCAACGCCGAGGCCTTCGGTAGCAACGTTGATCGAGTCAGCAGTGCGCTCAAGACCTATGCGGCCGAAGTAGAACCGATCAAGGCGGAGCTGGCCAAGATCAAAGCAGAGGCCTACAACTTCCTGGCCTCTATTGCCGGGGGGGTCGAAAAGACCACCTACAGCCGCGCCGGCGCCATCAAAACGACTGTGGAATGGCACGAGGACCAGGATTCCGTCGATGCCAACAATGCCCTGATCGGCCGAGTCAACGCCCAGATGGTGCTGCTGTGGGCCGCCGAACGTAAATGCGCCAATGCGATCTACGACATCATCGGCTTCCCGCATATCGAGGCCGCGAGCGACAGCAACCCCAACGGCTATGGCGTCAGCGAGATTCCGGATGGATCGGAAACTCCATGGGGTAAGACGGTCGAGCGGAGCGAGTCATGCGGTGAAAAAGCAGCCAGCGCTGTTGGTCATTTTGTCTGGGACGGAGTGATCGTCGGCGGTATTTGGGGAACTGTGGAAGGCCTCGGCACCCTCACATTGGGGTACAACCCGCAGACCGGGGAGTGGTTCAGCGGTGACGCCTACGGGGCCGCGTGGAGCAATCTCGGCAAGCTCGCCGTAGGACTCGCAGTGACCAGCCCGCTCACTATGCCCTTGATCGCCACAATGCCCGGGCCGGCCGGCAACTTCCTGCGTGACTGCCAGATGACAGTGGTCAATGCCGGTAAAGGCCTTATCGCCTGGGACAAGTGGAAAGACGACCCCGCAGCTGCCGCCGGAGAGGCGACCTTCAATATCGCCTCGATCATCATTCCGGTTGGCGCTGCTACCGCGCCCGTGCGTACTAGCGCAAGCACCACTGCGGCGGCGATCCGTACCACCGCCAAGATCATCGATGTAGTCGACCCGACCTCGGCGCTGATCAAGGTTGGCACGGCTGGCGCAAAGATTGCCACGCCAACCATTGCTGATTTGATGAAGTCGGTCGACCTCAGCAAACTTGATCTTGGCAAGCTCGATGCCACCGGCAAGATCGACATCCCAGAGACACCAAAGATCGACATCCCCCAGGTCGAGGTGCCGTCGGTCAGCAAGAGCGACATGACTCTGGAAACGCCGAACACCGCCGATACGGTCGATGTCCCGGTTCGTACGGTCGATACGGCCACCACGGTTCCAGTACGCGAGCCGGCGCTGGTTGGTGCCGGTGGCGACAGCACCGTTCACATCGGCGACGGGCCGGGTGTTCACTCGGGCGGCGTACCTACTCTCGACGACAGTGTCGTCAACACGGGCGACGCGCCGGTCGGTGGCTCAACCGAGCGGCCCACCCTGGACGACACCGTTGTCGACACCGGCGACACCCCAGTCCGCGGCACCACCGAGCGGCCCACCCTCGACGACACCGTTGTCGACACTGGCGACACCCCAGTCCGCGGCACCACCGACCGACCCACCCTCGACGACAGCGTCGTCGACACCGGCTCGGACGCTCCGCCACCTGCAAGCGGAGGCGGGGGCGGCACCGACGGCCCGACCGATGGGCCTACCGGCGGCACCCATGACGGACATGGCGGCGGCAAGGAGTGGGATCCGAGCCAAGTCGATCCGGTGCGCTCCGACGCCGACTATGGGCCAGGCTTCACGCGTACAGATGACAGCGAAGTCCAGATTGACCCGAGCTATGGGGAACCGAAGGCAGAACACGGCACTCTTACGGACGCGAAGTTGCCGCCGAGGCTGGAGGATCTTCCGCAAGATGCTCGCCGGCTAGTTCTCGATCCGCAAGCGCCGTTCGGACGCGATGCGGTTGGTCAGCCCTACAGCCGCGAGGAATTCGAAGCGCGCTACGTCCAGGAGAACGGCGACTGGCGATATCCAGATAACGACGGTGCTGTGGTGGGTCACCGCGTGGAATTCTCCGATCTCGGGGAGTTCCAAAGGCACTACGGCAATGTTTTGGATCGGTTCGGCGATGACGGCGGCAAATACTTCTCACCGGACGGTACGCCGTTCGAGGCACGGGCGCTGCCGCCTGACAGCCTCGGTAAGCCGTACCTCAGAATGCGGCTTAGCGGCGAGCTTCCTGAAGGCTGGAGGATCGAGGTCGCTGAGGTGGCGCCAGCGTTCGGGCGTGACGGAGGCGGCCTTCAGATCCGCGTTCTCGATGCCAATCACCAGGCGATGAGGATGTATCAGCTGGAGGAGCAAGGGATTGTCAAGACGATCAAGGACTCCCCGCGGCCGGCTGAGATGCTCACACCATTTGCAGGCACGCTGGCCAACGCTCCCGACTGGGACGACGAGGGGAACTAATCCGGGCGGCGGACTAGCCTGTAAGGCTTCATGTCTGATCAGCGAAGCGAAGACAAGACGTTCTCGGCCGACATCGTGCTCATCGAGAAGTTGGCCGAGGGGTTGCGGCTGAGCCGTCGGCCCGGCGACTCGGAAACCATTCTCAACGTTGGTGATTCCGAGGACACCCGCCTGCTCGCGGTTCGTTCCGGTCGCTTCACGTTTGAAACCACAAGCCGCGGACAA
>JBKPEY010000437.1:0-2280 GCA_046744405.1 Actinomycetota bacterium | reverse complement strand
GTCTGGCAGTTCGAGCAGACCACAATCTGCGTCGCAGAATTCTCCACGTTTGCGCTCATGCAGCTGCCCTCTCTTCCGGCGGCGGCCCACTCACGGGTACCACAGTAAGCTCGCCGTCCACTACATCGACCGAGATCACGCCACCATCAGGAAGATCGCCACGCAACAAGGCCCGGGCAACCCGAGTTTCCACCTCACGAGCAATGAAACGCCGTAGCGGTCGCGCACCGTACGCCGGATCGAATCCTTGATCAGCAATGAACAGCCGGGCCGGCTCAGTGACTTGGAGAGCGATGCGGCGCTCCAAAAGCCGGGTACGAAGATCATTCAGCAGCAGATCGACGATCTGCTCGATCTCGCCAAGGGTGAGCGGCTTGAAGAGCACGATCTCGTCTACCCGATTCAAGAACTCTGGTGGGAAGTGGCTCTGCAACGCACCGAGCACCAGACGACGCGCATCCTCTTTGATCTCCCCCTCCGCAGTCACCCCTTGCATCAGATACTCCGACCCGATGTTCGAAGTCATGATCACCACGGTGTTGCGGAAATCGACGGTACGGCCGTGCGAGTCGGTAAGTCGACCGTCATCCAAAACCTGGAGCAGCGTGTTGAACACGTCCACATGAGCCTTCTCGATCTCATCGAGCAAGATCACTGAATACGGTTTGCGACGTACCGCCTCGGTCAGCTGACCGCCCTCCTCATAACCGACATATCCAGGTGGGGCACCCACCAGCCGGCTCACCGTATGCCGCTCCTGGTACTCGCTCATGTCGATGCGAATCATGTTCTCTTCGGTGTCGAAAAGGGCCGCCGCAAGAGATTTGGCGAGCTCGGTCTTCCCTACCCCGGTCGGGCCGAGAAAGATGAACGAGCCGATCGGCCGGCGTGGATCCTTGATGCCTGATCGAGCCCGGATGATCGCGTCAGCTACCAGCTGAACAGCCTCGTCCTGACCGATCACGCGCTCATGCAGCACCTCATCAATGCGCAGCAGCTTTTCCCGCTCACCCTCCTGCAGCCGGGTCACCGGTATGCCGGTCCACCGCGACACGATGGCGGCAATTTCATCTGCAGTCACTACCTCGCGCAGCAACCGATGATCTCCCTGCTTGGTCGCCAGCCGTTCCTCCGCAGCCTCCAGCCGGCGCAGCAGCTCAGGGATCTTGCCGTGCCGCAGCGATGCGGCCCGGTTCAGGTCATAGTCACGCTCGGCCTGCTCCGCCTCATGCCTGAGCTGCTCCAGCTCCTCCCGCAACGACTGGACATCTCGTAGCGACGTACGCTCCGCCTCCCAACGGGCTCGCATGGCGTCGGCCTCGGCTCGCGCGTCTCCTAGCTCCCGGCGCAGCCCCTCAAGCCGGGCCTTGCTGGCCACATCCTCCTCCTGAGCTAGCGCCGCATCCTCGATCTCCATCCGAGTCACCCGCCGGGTCAGCTCATCGAGCTCGGCAGGCATCGAGTCGATCTCGGTACGCAGCATCGCGCACGCCTCATCGACTAGATCAATTGCCTTGTCCGGCAGAAATCGATCGGAGATGTAGCGGTGGCTCAGCGTTACCGCCGCAACCAGTGCGCCATCGCTGATCTTGACGCCGTGAAAGACCTCAAGCCGTTCCCGCAGGCCACGCAAGATCGACAGCGCGTCCTCAACGCTTGGTTCATCCACTAGCACCGGCTGGAACCGGCGCTCGAGAGCCGCGTCCTTTTCAATGTGGGTGCGATATTCGTCCAAAGTTGTGGCGCCGATCATGTGCAACTCGCCGCGGGCAAGCATCGGCTTGAGCATGTTGCCGGCATCCATCGCACCTTCGGCGGCACCCGCGCCGACGACGGTGTGCAGCTCATCGACGAAGAGCAGGATGCGTCCTTCGGCGCTGCTCACCTCATTGAGCACCGCCTTGAGCCGTTCTTCAAACTCGCCGCGATACTTCGCTCCCGCAATCAGTGCACCAAAGTCCAGGGCAAAAACCGTCTTGTCTCGCAGTCCTTCCGGGACATCACCGTTGTTGATCCGCTGCGCCAGACCCTCGACAATCGCGGTCTTCCCAACGCCAGGCTCGCCGATCAGCACCGGATTGTTCTTGGTCTTACGCGACAGGATCTGAATGGTCCGCCGAATCTCGGCATCCCGGCCGATCACTGGCTCTAGCCGCCCGGCGGCGGCCTCGGCAACAAGATCGCGACCATACTTTCCGAGCGCCTCGTACGTCCCCTCCGGCGTCGCCGAGGTAACCCGCTGATGTCCCCTGACCTCGGTCAATGCGGACAGGAAACCGT
>JBKPEY010000182.1:0-2055 GCA_046744405.1 Actinomycetota bacterium | reverse complement strand
ATGAAGCAGAGGTTCTCGATTGCCTCCGCGTGGGCGGCCCGTGGCGACCGTCTCTTGGAGGGCGAACCGGAAAGCTTCGCCCACGCATACCAGGCTCTGGCCAAGAGCCTTGCAGCCGAGCACGCTGGTGATCTCGAGTTGGCAATCAAGCTCGGAGGAAGAGCCGCCGAACTCGGCGCGCGATTCGAGGACGCCGACGTCAGGGCATTGGGACTGTTGCAGCAAGGACGGCACTTGATTGCCGGCGGCCGGACCGACGAGGGATTCCCACTTTTGGAGGAAGCCACCGTTGCCGCCGTGAACGGCGAACTGAACCCGTACCTGGCAGGTGTGGCTTACTGCTGCATGATCGCCTCCTGTCGCGACACGACCGATTACCGGCGGGCGAGTGAATGGACGGAGGCAACCCACCGGTGGTGCGAGCGGCAGTCGATCAACGGCTTTCCGGGCATCTGCCGCGTCCATCGCGCGGAGATCGTCGCCTTGCAGGGGGCCCTGGACCGAGCGGAGCAAGAGCTGCTGCAGGCGACGACGGAGCTGGCCGCGTATGAGGCGACGCCGCCGCTCGCCGACGGGTTCTACGCGTTAGGGGAGATTCGCTTCCGACTCGGTGATCTTGCAAAGGCGGAGGAGGCATTGCGGCAGGCCCATTCGCTCGGCCGGATCCCGCAGCCCGCCCTTGCCCTCATGCGTCTCTCCGAGGGCAAGATCACTGCGGCGTACGGTGCAATCCGTTCGGCGCTTTCGGAGACCCGCGACCGGTGGGCTCGGGCCCGGATGCTCCCCGCACAGGTGGAGATCGCGATTGCCGCACACGATCCGGCGACCGCGCGAGCCTCAGCCGAGGAGCTCAGTGAGATCAGCGCTGGCCACGACTCGCCGGCGCTACGCGCGAGCCAGCACGATAGCTGGGGCCGGGTGTTCATCGCCGAAGGCGACGCCGACGGGGCGAGACGAGAGCTGCAAGGCGGGATTGCGGACTGGCGGGAGGTAGGCGCACCGTACGAGCTCGCCCGTGACCGTGCGTTGCTGGCCTTGGTGTTGCAGCAGCTCGGCCGAGACGACGAGGCAGATTTGGAGCTTGAAGCGGCGAAGGCGGAGTTTCATCGCCTGGGAGCCGTCCGGGACGAGGCTGCTGCGGATGAGGTCATTCGGGCAGTCGCCGAGCGGAAAGCCACTCCCAGCATCGCCCACAAGACGTTCATGTTCACCGACATCGTTGCCTCGACGAACATCGCAGCGGCCATTGGCGATGAAGCTTGGGAGCACCTGCTTCGCTGGCACGATGACACTTTGCGCGCGGTATTCCTTAAGCACGGAGGAGAAGTGGTGAACTCCACCGGAGACGGGTTCTTTGTGGCATTCGACTCTGCGGCTGCCGCGATCGCGTGCGCTGCGGCAGTGCAACGCGCTCTTGCCGAACAACGCCGGACGCAGGGATTCGCGCCTGCGGTACGCATCGGCGTGCACTCAGCAGTAGCGACCCGCCGCGGCTCGGACTACAGCGGCAAGGAGGTTCATGTCGCTGCAAGGATCGCCGCGCTGGCCCGCGGCGGCGAGATCCTCGCCTCGGCCGCGACCACCGCGCTCGCCGGGTCCCAACCGACGAGCGAACCGCGCTCGGTAAGCCTCAAGGGCGTGTCCGGCGAAGTCGATATTGTGTCGGTCGCTTGGAATTGAGACTGACCCGAGTTTGATCTGAAGGGCCGCAAATACTACGCGGCGCTTCGGCCGTCGGCTGGCGGGATGTTGTTGTTGAGGCGGAAGAGGTTATCTGGGTCGTAGCGGCGCTTCAGCTGGCGGAGCCGGTTCCAGGTGGTACCCGGGTAGGCAGCGCGAACCGTCCCCTCGTCCTCCTCGCCGAGGAACCCGATGTAGCCGCCTGCTCCGTCTTTGCCGAGTGAATCGGCCATGCCGGCGACCCATGCGTCGTGGGTGTCCTGCTCGCCCGAATCCATAAACATCGCCGCAATGTTCACGAACAGCCCGCGGTCGCGGTGGGCGAAGGCCGTGGCGTCGTTGGGTGTTCGCGTCAGTGCTCCGCCGAGCACCCGC
>JBKPEY010000095.1:0-7406 GCA_046744405.1 Actinomycetota bacterium | reverse complement strand
GTAAGTGTCGAGGGGGTCCATCGAGAAAAAGTTTCAGAGGCGGAACGTAGTGTCCGGGGTCAGTTCGACAATGTCCATCTGGGCCTTCTGCAGCCGGCCGGAGTAGTCCCAGTTGACCGCTTGCCAGCGGGTGAATTGATCGAGCACCCAGATGCCGGACTGCCGAGATCCATTGCCGGACTTGCCGTTGCCCCCGAACGGCAGGTGCGCCTCGGCACCGGATGTCGAGTTGTTGATCGACACCATGCCGGCGCTGATCTTGTCGCGGAAGGTGAACGCATCCTTGGGATCGGTGGTGTAAATGGAGGAGGACAGCCCATACCCAGGGGCGTTGGCCAGCTCAATCGCTTCGTTCAGTGATTGATAGCTCGTTACCCCAACAATCGGCCCAAAGGTCTCTTCCGTAAAGATGCGATCACCAGGACGTACGCCGTCAACGACCACCGGGTGATAGTAGAGGCCGCTGCTCGGGTCGCCAATGAAACCATCCCGCGGGTTGTCATTCGTGATCTTGCCGTACGCCCCCTGGACTGCGTGATGCGGCTGGATCCAGCCGAGGAACTCCTCGAACCGATCGGCGAACTTGGCATCCATCATCGGGCCCATCAGCACGTCCGAAGTGGGATCACCGACCCTGGCCCGGGCCACGGCGGCATTGAACAGTGCCAGAAATTGATCATGGATAGACTCATGAACAATCACAGTGCCCAGTGAGGTGCAGCGCTGCCCAGCAGTGCCGAATCCGGAGAACAGCGCTCCTTCAACCGCCAGATCAAGATCGGCGCTCGGCGTGACGATCAAGGGATTCTTGCCGCCCAGTTCCAAACAAGCGGTCTGCAGGTAGCGGCCAGTCAAGCCGCCGATCTCCCGGCCAACTACCGAGGAGCCAGTGAAGCCAACCTTGTCGATCAAGCCAGCCTCCAGCGCTTGCTCGAGTCCTGAGAAGGTAGCTGCGCCGTCGGCATGAACGATATTGAAGACCCCGTCCGGCAGTCCGCCACCGCGTACTAAGAGCTCGTGAAACGCAGCGCTACTGGCTGCTGAGTATTCGGCTGGTTTCCACACGACGGTGTTGCCGGCCAGAAGCGCCGGAACGATATACCAGGCAGGCACGGCGACTGGGAAGTTCCCCGCGGTGATCACCGCAACGGTGCCGACCGGCCGCCGAAAGGTGAAGAGCTGCTTATCTGGCATCTCGCTTGGTACCGTCTGCCCATAGAGGCGGCGGCCCTCGCCGAGAAAGAAGTCGCAGGTGTCGACAATCTCGCGCACCTCACCGAGCGCTTCGCCGTACGGCTTGCCAATCTCCGCGGTGACCAACCCTGCCAGAGCCTCGGCGTTGTCCTCAACGAGCCGACCAATGTGGGCAATCGCACGGCCGCGGATCGGTGCCGGTATGGCAGCCCAATATTCCTGAGCTTTCTTGGCAGATTCCGCGGCGCGAACGAAGCTGGAGGCGTCGCCGAAGGCGACTTCGGCGACCACCTCCTCGATGTGTGCCGGGTTCGTGCTCGGCAATGTATGTCCACTCGACATGGCTGCGCCGTCGATGACTGAGGTCACCAGCGCGCGACCAGATTTGTTCATGCGTACTGCAACTCCTTGCTGGCGACGCGAACTACCGAGCGACCGGTAGCTCCGAGGGCCTCCTCAATCTCATCCTCACTCACTGATAGCGCGGGACGGAAGCGAATCGAACGCTCCCCACATGGCAGCACGATGAGATGCTCGGCTGTCCGAAGATCGGTGACCGTGGCATCGCGCTCGTCGCGAGTCTCGAGGTCGAAGGCCACGAACAAACCGCGGCCACGAACATTGCTGATCAATCCCGTCTCGTCGCGCAACTGCTCCAGGCCAGTCAGCAACTGCTGACCCTTTGGTCCAGCCTGCTCGATGAGACCCTCGGACTCGATGATCTCCAAGGCCCGCTGCGACCGGACCATATCGACCAGACCGCCACCCCAGGTGGAGTTGATTCGTCCGGAGACCGTGAACACGTTATCCGGCACCTCGTCGACTCGGCCGCCAGCCATAATGCCGCCGACCTGCGCCTTCTTCGAGAACGCGACGACATCAGGCTGAATGCCCAACTGCTGGTACGCCCACGGCGTTCCAGTGGCACCGACCCCGGTCTGTACCTCGTCAACAATGAACAGCGCATCATAGGAGTGCACGAGGCGAAGCATGGCCTGAAGGAACTCCGGCCGCATGTGGTTGTCGCCTCCCTCGCCCTGGATCGGCTCAGCGATAAATGCGGCGATGTCGTAAGGGTTCTCAACGAATGCCCTCTCCGCTTGCCGCAGCGCATGTTCTTCTGCGTCGATCACCTCATCGAGATGATCACGAAGCGGATGGATGATCGCCGGCACGTCGATCCTGGGCCAGTCGAACTTGGGGAATCGATCGGTCTTGTGTGGCTCGGTGTTGGTCAGCGACAAGGTGTAGCCGCTGCGGCCGTGGAAAGCCCGAGTCAGATGCATGATCTGAGTGCCCAAATTCCGGTCCAGCCCGGCGGCCTCGTTCTTCCGGCTCTTCCAGTCGAAAGCGACCTTGAGAGCATTCTCAACCGCCAGCGCGCCACCTTCGATAAAGAACAGATGGGGCAGCGCAGGATCGCCGAGCACGCGCACAAACGTCTCGACGAATTCGCCGTACGCGGTGCTGTACATGTCCGGATTGGCTGGCTTGTTGGCGGCAATCTCGGCCAGCTCGGCCATGAACGTTGGGTCGTCGACGATGCCGGGCGGGTTGAGCCCAAGCGGAGCCGAAGCAAAAAAGGTGTACATGTCGAGATAGCGCTCGCCGGTCCGAGCATCGATCAGGCGGCTACCTCGGCTGCGGCGCAGATCCAGAACCAGCTTCATGCCGTCAGTCAGCACATGTCGCGCAAGAACGGCATGCACCTCAGCAGGCTGAAGATGCGTCTGTTCGGCCATTGGTCTCCTTCCCCGAGCAAAAAAAATCCATGTGACCCCCACACAGGTGCCACAGATTCTAGCGCAAACTAACCAATCTGCGCCAATATGCCAATAGCTTAGAAGCCAAATAAACAAAAAAAGGCGCTCAGAGACCGAGCGCTGCTGACATTTCGGCCCGGATGGCCGCAAGCGTGAAGCGAGCCTCAGACCTCGCGGCAGCAAGATTCGCGCTGCGCGCGGCAGGCAACTGGGTCTCGAGATAGCACTTGAGTTTCGGCTCGGTACCGGAAGGCCGAACCACGACCTTGAGCGTTTCGCCGGTGATCAACACCGCGTCGGTCGCGGGCAGTTCCGCGGTGCCGGTGGCAAGATCGACTACCGACGTCGGCTGACCAGCGAGCATGCCGGGTGGATTCGCCCGAAGTCGAGCCATGGCTGCGGCGATGCTCTTGACGTCTTGGACCCGCAGCGACAATTGATCGGTTTCATAGACGCCGTAACGGCGAGCGATCTCGTCCAGCCGGTCGGGAATGCTTTCGCCCTCTGCCTTGAGGTCGGCCGCCAATCTCAGCAGCTGCGCGAGAGCTGAGATTCCGTCCTTGTCGGGGACCGCTGCGGGGTCCACGCAGTAGCCGATGGCCTCCTCATAGCCGTATGCCAGGCCAGGCACTCGTCCGATCCATTTGAAACCAGTCAGGGTGTAGACGAAGGGTTGGCCGTACGCCGCAGCGATGGCGGACAGCTGTGAGCTTGAGACGATCGAGCAGGCGTACGTGCCACGTACGCCACGCCGCAGTGCTTCCTCGCCCAGCAAGACGCCTAGCTCGTCACCACGCAACATCCGCCACCGTCGGTCGAGGACGACTGCCGCGGCCAAACGGTCGGCATCCGGATCGTTGGCGATTACCAGGTCAGCATCGATCTGCTGCGCCCGCGCAATCGCAAGATCAATCGCGCCCGGCTCCTCCGGGTTCGGAAAGGCAACGGTCGGAAACCTTGGGTCCGGATCAGCCTGCTCGGGGACGACCTCGGGAGGGGGAAACCCGCTGGCCTGGACGACCCTTTCGACAAGGAACCCGCCGACCCCGTGCAAGGGCGTATAGACCCACCTCAGTTGGCGGGGTGCGGCTGCTGGCACCGAGGATGCGATGCGATCAACGTAGGCATCCACCAGTTCCGCACCGATGACGTCGTACGACCGCGAGCGGGACACGTCGGCAAGACGGCGTTTGGCGATCTCGTCAATCCTGGCCGAGATCTCCACGTCAGCCGGCGGCACGATTTGGGAACCATCACCGAGATAGACCTTGTAGCCGTTGTCCTGCGGCGGATTGTGCGATGCGGTGACCACGATGCCGGCTGCGCAGCCGAGGTGGCGTATTCCGAAAGCCACCACAGGCGTCGGCAGTGGTCCGGCTGTGATCATCGATTGAAAGCCGGCGCCGGTCATGATCTCGGCCGTATCGCGCGCAAAGACATTCGAGTTATCTCGAGCATCAAAGCCGATGATCACCTTGCCGCCGGTCAAGCCATGATCAAGAAGGTAGCTGGCCAGCGCAGCCGCTGCCTGACCCACGACAACCCGATTCATCCGATTGGGTCCTGGGCCGAGTGCACCCCGAAGTCCCGCCGTCCCGAACTGCAGCCTTGCAGAGAACGCGTCGACAAGCTCCGCGGTCGCCTGTGCGTTGCCTGACTCGGCAGCGGTAAGAAGCTCCGCCACC
The DNA here is from genome assembly GCA_046744405.1 of Actinomycetota bacterium. Classification (GTDB taxonomy): domain Bacteria; phylum Actinomycetota; class Actinomycetes; order Propionibacteriales; family Propionibacteriaceae; genus Microlunatus. The sequence continues at coordinate 2,764 of JBKPEY010000095.1, read as the reverse complement.
TGCTGACGCGTCTCCGGATCGGGGTCTTGCTCGGTCCAGCGAGCGATGGCGCGCGCCAATTCGCTCGAGAGAACCGGCGCGCTGGATGTCACAACACCGCCGTAATTCCGGCGAGTAGTTGGCGTAGCCGAGGCCCAGCCTCCCGGCCGGCTTCGAGTACCTCCTCATGGCTTAGCGGTAGCGGTGAGATACCGGCAGCAAGATTGGTGACCAGGGAGATGCCGAGTACCTCGGCGCCTAGCTCGCGTGCGGCGATTGTCTCCAATGTTGTTGACATGCCGACTAGATCACCGCCGACCGCTCCCGCCATCTGTACCTCGGCCGGAGTTTCGAACTGCGGGCCGCGAAACTGCACATAGACACCCTCCGGCAGTCCAGGCTCGACCGAGCGAGCAAGATCACGGAGCCGCCTGGAATAGGGCTCGGACATATCGATGAAGCGTGCGCCGAGCAGCGGAGAGGTGCCGGTCAGGTTGATGTAGTCGCGGATCAGCACGGCCGAGCCGGGCGGCCACTCAGTGTTGAGCCCGCCGCATCCGTTGGTCAGCACGAGAACTGTGGCGCCGGCAGCGAGTGCCGATCGCACTCCGTGCACCACCTGGTCGACACCATAGCCTTCGTAGAGGTGGGTGCGACCGGTGAAGATCGCCGCGATCTTGCTGGTGGAGGTAGAGACGATCCTCAGCATGCCGCCGTGACCGAGAACGGTCGGCGGCGCAAAGCCAGGCAGTTCAGTCAGCTCGCAACTGCCTATCGGGTCGCCAAGATCATCGGCGGCAGCGGACCATCCGGATCCCAGCACCAAAGCTAGATCAAGTTGAGGAATGTCGAACCGCTCCAAGATGGCAGCTCCGGCGACCTTGGCGAGCGCGTACGGATCGGATGTCAAGCCATCGGTAGGCATGACTGGCACTTTAGTGTCCGTCTCACCGAGATGAGAGTGGTGCGCGAGCGGGATTACCGGCTCACCAGCCGCTGACGCAAGGGCGGGCCCGGAGCTCGGCCACGTAGTCGTTCGGAGCGCCGGCCGCCTCTGCTGCGTCGGCAAGAATGCCGATGGTTCGGGCGCTGGGCACACCGCCCTCGAAGTCGTTGAGCACGTAGACCCATGCGGTCACCTCGCCATCGAGCGTGGCGACTCGCACCCGCACTTTGCGGTACAAACCGGTGGTAGCACTCTCCCATTGATCAAGGGTGTTCTCATCACCGGCAGTTACGTCGTAGAGCGCGACGAATACCTGTCCGCCAGGTTCCTCAGCCAGCGTCGGTAGAGCACCATCCCAGCCCTCGCCGCCGAACGTGATCCGCCATCCCACGGCCCAGCCCGTGCTGCGCTGCGGCGAATGCGGACACCGGCTGGCCATCTGGCTGGGATCAAGATTGCTTCCGTACGCCGCGTACAGCACAGGAGCGAGGCTATCTGGTCCGGGCCTTTGCAGCGAGATGAAAGAATGCCGAAGGTGACCCGGGTGGTGATTGTCGGCGGAGGCCCCGGCGGTTACGAGGCAGCTCTGGTCGGTAGTCAGTTGGGCGGCGAGGTCACCTTGATCGAGGATGATGCGCTCGGTGGTTCTGCTGTTCTGACCGACTGCGTTCCATCGAAGACCTTGATCGCTACGGCCGAGGTCATGACCGACGTCCGCCAGTCTGCCGACCTCGGTCTGCGGTTTGGTTCTCAAGATCACGGTGACATGCGCGGCGTACGTGTCGATCTAGCGGCCGTCAACCAGCGAGTACTTGATCTTGCACAGCAGCAATCCTGCGACATCACCGAGCGGGTGAAGCGAGAGAACGTCAACCTGGTGCTCGGGCGCGGTCGCTTGGATGGACCCGATCGGGTGGTTGCTGAGACTGCAAGCGGCGAACAGTCCTTTCCTGCAGACATGATCTTGATAGCGACCGGTGCCCGTCCTCGCGAGCTGCCTGAGGCCAAGCCCGACGGCGAACGGATCTTGACCTGGACCCAGCTGTATGGCTTGACGAAGTTGCCGGATCGGTTGATCGTGGTGGGCTCCGGGGTGACCGGTGCGGAGTTTGCCAGCGCGTACGACGCTCTTGGCTGCGACGTAGTGCTCGTCTCCTCTCGTGACAGGGTCTTGCCTGGCGAGGACGCTGAGGCAGCTCAGGTGCTCGAGGACGTCTTCACCAGGCGCGGCATGACCGTGCTCGCCCGCTCGCGGGCCCAGTCCGTTGACCGTGACGGTGAGGAGGTCATCGTGACGCTGACCGATGGACGTACGGTGACCGGCTCACACTGCCTGCTTGCGGTCGGGTCGTTACCCAACACCGCCGGCATCGGTCTGGAGGAGGCCGGCGTCAAGCTCAATCAAGGCGGCTTTCTCGAAGTCGATCGGGTGTCGCGCACCTCGGCACGGGGCGTTTATGCGGCAGGGGACTGCACCGGCGTGCTTATGCTCGCCTCGGTCGCTGCCATGCAAGGCCGGATCGCGATTTGGCACACGCTAGGCGAGCACGTTTCTCCGCTCGATCTGAAGACAGTCTCCTCGACCGTGTTCACGGCGCCGGAGATCGCGACGGTTGGTGTGACTCACAACCAGGTCGATTCCGGGGAGATGCCGGCACGGGTAATGACGCTGCCACTGCGGGGAAATGCTCGCGCCAAGATGCAAGGCAGCCGGGACGGCTTCGTCAAGCTCATCTGCCGAAATGTCACCGGCATTGTGATTGGCGGGGTAGTGGTCGCTCCGCGAGCGAGCGAGTTGATTTTCCCGATCGCGATTGCCGTCGCGCAGCGACTCACTGT
>JBKPEY010000439.1:0-2208 GCA_046744405.1 Actinomycetota bacterium | reverse complement strand
CGGTACGACGCCGACACCAGGGCGCACGGTACGCCAGCCTCCTCAAATGACTTGAGCAGCTCGATGGCTCCTGGACGCCAGATAACCGGGTTGCTCCGAACGTGGTCGACAACCGCCGTTAGAAGTTGATCAACAACCCATGCTGGGCTCAAGTCGGCTCGGCCGATGGCGTTGAGGATGTAGGAGCCGGAATCCAGCAGCGAGTTGCCCACCAGTTGTTCTGCGTCTTCATCGGACCAGGTGCCGCCGAGCCGTCCGATCAGGTCGTACTCCGCGGCGATCCAGAGTTCTTCAGTGTCAGCCAGAGTGCCGTCGAAATCCCACAGCGCGGCGGCAAGTATGGAGGTTGTCGTGTCGCTCATGGCGCGGCCATTCTTCCAGCCGCAGCAACATGGGGGGCAAATCGCACGCAGTGACCATGACAGCGACAGCCGGATCGCGCGCCGCCGTGCTGAGGAGGAGAGAGGGGACACGCCTTTGGTCCCCGAGCGACGACGAAGTAGGTGGCCATAGAGCGCGATCCGCGCCGAGCGAGCTTGGCGAGCGAGGCAGTCAAATCAGCGCGCGTTGAAGTACTTGGCCTCCGGATGGTGCACGATCATCGCATCCGTGGACTGCTCAGGATGGAGCTGGAGCTCCTCGGAAAGTTCCACACTGATTCGCTCCGGGCGGAGTAGAGCTACCAGCTTGCGCCGGTCGTCCAGCTCCGGGCATGCGGGGTAGCCGAAAGAGTAGCGGGAACCGCGATAGGCCTGGTCGCGGATCATCTCTTCCATAGGTCCATCGTCGGCCGTGAAGCCAAAATCGGCTCGGATCCTGGCATGCCACATCTCAGCCAATGCTTCGGTCAGCTGGACGCTGAGCCCGTGCAGCTCGAGATAGTCCCGGTAAGCGTTTTGCTCGAACAGGCTTGCGGTCACCTTCGAAACCTGCGAGCCCATGGTGACCAAGTGGAATGCCACCACGTCCGGGCCCTTCTCAGCGGCCAATTGACGATCCCGGAAGAAGTCGGCTAGGCAGAGGAAGCGCCCCCTGGTCTGCCGCGGAAAGCTGTAGCGCTGCAACTCCGCGCCCGGGTCGGAGGTCTCTGCGCCGAGCTGGAGGACAACCAAATCATTGCCCTCGCTGTAACACGGCCAGTAGCCGTAGATCACAGCGAACTCCGCAATTCCATCGGTCTGGATGCGGTCTAGCCACATCCGCAGCCGCGGTCGACCTTCAGTTTCGACCAATTCCTCATAGGAGGGTCCGCTCCGGGACCCCTTCAGCCCCCATTGGCCCAGGAACGTTGCCCGCTCGTCGAGGTAGGCCGCGACATCGGCCAACGCAATGCCCTTGACGATCCGGTCTCCCCAGAACGGCGGAGTGGGCACATCGATATCGACCGCAACATCAGACCGCTGGTGAGCTTGAGTCTCGACGCGATCTTCCACGAGGGTGGCACCGCGCGCCTTGACCCGCCGCTCCCGTGGTGCCGGCAGCGCTGCTCCCTGTTCGCCGCGCTTGACCGCCATCAACGCGTCCATCAGCCGAAGTCCTTCGAAGGCGTCTCGCGCGTAGCGAACCTCGCCGGCGAAGATCTCGCGAAGGTCTTGTTCCACGTACGCCCGGGTAAGTGCCGCTCCGCCGAGGAAGACCGGGTACGCGGTGGCGATATCCCGCCGGTTCAGCTCCTCCAGGTTCTCCTTCATCACAACTGTGGACTTCACCAGCAGCCCCGACATACCGATGGCATCGGCGTGATGCTCTTCGGCGGCGTCGATGATCGCGCTGATCGGCTGCTTGATCCCCAAATTCACCACGGTGTAGCCGTTATTCGTGAGGATGATGTCGACCAGGTTCTTGCCGATGTCGTGCACGTCGCCCTTGACCGTGGCAAGCACGATCGTGCCCTTGCCGCGAGCGTCGGTCTTCTCCAGATGAGGCTCCAGATAGGCGACCGCAGTCTTCATGACCTCTGCCGACTGCAGCACGAACGGCAACTGCATCTGGCCAGATCCGAAGAGCTCACCGACCACCCGCATGCCGGCCAGCAGGTCGGTGTTGATGATCTCCATCGCCGGCTTACCGTCCGCCATGGCGATATCAAGATCATCCGACAGACCTTTGGCCTCTCCGTCGATGATGCGCCGTTGCAGCCGTTCGCCAACCGGTAACTTGAGCAACTCGGCGGCACGCTCGGCCTTGGCATCGGCCGTCGTCACTCCT
>JBKPEY010000575.1:0-2207 GCA_046744405.1 Actinomycetota bacterium | reverse complement strand
GCCCAGCGGAGAGGTGCTGAGACCACACCCTGCGGAGTGCCGCGTACCGAATATGCGCTGGCGATCGTGTGGTCGCGGGCGTTCTGGTTGTAATCCACGAACACCGAGCCGGGATCTCGATCTTTGCGCCACCAGGTGAGGTCCACCATTCCGTCGGCGCGTCGCTCGACCTCGCGGGCAAAGGCCCAGGCGGCCCGGCGGACGTCGGGATGTCCATGATCGGGAAAGATTCGTACGTAGATGTGCAGGCCCTTGCCGCCAGACGTCTTGGGATATCCCACCGCTCCAAGTTCGTCCAGCAGCTGCTGCACGATTACAGAGACTCGCTTGACGTCGTCGTAGCTGGCGACCGGCATGGGATCAAGATCGATTCGCCACTCATCAGGGGACTCGACGTCATCGCGACGCGAGTTCCAGGGATGGAACTCCACCGTCGACATCTGCACCGCCCAAATCACGTCCGCCAGATAATTGACGCAAAGCTCATCGGCGTCCCGATTGAAGCGCGGAAAGTGCACGCGTACGGTCTCAATCCACGGCGGCGCGCCATGCGGCAGCCGTTTCTGGTGAACCTTTTCGCCGTCGACGCCATCGGGGAAGCGGTGCAGCATGCACGGTCTGTGATAGAGGGCATTGACAATACCGTCGGAGACCGAGAGGTAGTACCGAGCAAGATCAAGTTTGGTCTCGCCGCGTGCTGAGAAATAAACCCGGTCCGGATTGCTGATCTTGACAACCCGATCTCCGACCTCCAGCTCGATACGCTCCGTGGCCATGCCCGCCACAGTAACCGGGTCAGCGCGCTCTGAGCCAGGCGAGCACGGCCAGTACGCGACGGTTGTCCGAGCCGATATCCGGCAAGTTGATCTTGGCGAAGATGTTGGAGATGTGCTTCTCGACCGCACCCCCGGTGACCACCAGACGTTCCGCGATGGCGGCATTGCTGCGCCCTTCGGCCATCAATGCCAGCACCTCGCGTTCCCGAGCGCTGAGCGCGCTGAGTGGATCGGTCCTTCGCCGCGCCACCAGCAGCTGTGCAACAACCTCGGGATCGAGCACTGTGCCGCCCGCACAGATCGTTCGGAGGGCATCAACCAATGTGTCCAGCGAGGTGACTCGATCCTTGAGCAGATATCCCACCCGGCCGCGGCCATCGGAGAGCAGTACGTCGGCATAGGACAGCTCGACGTACGCCGACAGCATCAAGATTGCCAACTCAGGCTGGGAATCGCGGGCCGCAACCGCCGCTCGGAGTCCGTCATCGGTCATCCCGGGCGGCATCCGTACGTCGACGATCGCAACATCGGGTCTATGCTCTGCCACGGCCTGCAGAAAGCTCGGTGCGTCCTCGACCGCGGCAATCACCTCGCAGTCGACCTCGGCCAGCAGCCGGACAAGGCCCTCACGGAGCAGCACAGAGTCATCGGCCACCACCACCCGCACGGCCCATACGCTGCCACATCCACCGAGTTGTCAGACTCTCAGAGGCCTATAGCGCTCTGAGAGTCTGACAAGTCACGCTTGTGGGATCGTCGCCGTGAGCACCGTTGGCCCTCCTGATGGCGATGAGACGGTCAAAGTGCCGTCAACGCCCGCGAGCCGATCGACCAGGCCGGACAGGCCATGACCCTTGGCGGGCGAGGCGCCGCCGATCCCGTCGTCGGTGATGTTGATCACCGCCAGCGCACCGACCCGGCGCACCTCGATTGACGCAGAGCGGGCCTGACTGTGCTTCTCCATGTTGGCCAGCGCTTCGGCGACGACGAAGTAGGCGGCGTTCTGCGCCGCGTCGGACAACTGCACATCCTCGACCTCGACGGAGGTGGGAATGGTGCCGCGGGCAGCAAGCGCGGTGATCGCTGCCGCTAGGCCCTGCTCGGCCAAGATCGGCGGAGCGATGCCACGCGACAGGGTGCGTATCTCCGCTAGCGCGGACTGTGATTGCTGCAATGCCTCGTCGAGCAAGGCGCGCGCCTGTCTCGGGTCGTCGTCGAGTCGACGCTGTGCGGCGGAGAGGTCCATGCCAAGCCTGACCAGCCGCTGCTGCGGACCGTCATGCAGATCACGCTCCAGCCGGCGCAGGGTTTGCACCTCTGCCTCCCCGGCCGCGGTACGGCTTTGGGCAAGTTCGCTTACCTGTTCCCGCAGCGCCGGAGTCTCGTCCACCAGCAGGGCGTACGCCACTGCGCCGTGCAGCCGCACCAGCC
>JBKPEY010000522.1:0-5980 GCA_046744405.1 Actinomycetota bacterium | reverse complement strand
CTCACCGGTGACCTGATTGAAGTTGTAGCCGCCCTCGGTAACCGTCAGGGAGACGATCCGGGTCGCCGGATCGGCCATCTTTTCGATCACCGCATCAGGATCGTCGGGCGAGTACAGATACTGCACGATCGATCCGATGACCCGAGGCTCCCAGCTTCCGTCTGGATCTTTCAGGACTAGCGTGTAGAGGCAGTCCTGGGTCTCCATCGCCTCCTTCATCTTGAGGTCGAACGGCATCACACCGACGCCGCAGATTCCCCAGTCAAGTGCCTCGCCCTGCTCCATGAGCTGATCGATGTACATGGCTTCGTGGGCTCGATGGAACCCGCCAACACCGAAGTGCACGATCCCCACAGTGACCTGCGATCGGTCGTAGCTGGGTACTGGAATGGTCAGTGATTCGAGGTTGGCCTGGTTGAGTGCCGTCATCCGACCCGCCTTACTTGACCGCACCAAGAGACAGGCCCTGCACCAGTTTGTCTTGTGCGGCGAACCCGGCGATGATCACCGGCAACGAGACGACCGTGGCCGCGGCACATACCTTGGCCAGGAACAAGCCCTGGGAGGTGACGAAGCTGGTCAGGAACACGGGTGCGGTGCCGGCGATGACGCTGGTCAAGGTGTTGGCCAGCAGTAGTTCGTTCCAGGCGAAGATGAAGCAGATCAGTGCGGTCGCCGCGATCCCTGGGGAGATGATCGGGACGATGATGCTGCGCAGGGTACGGATCAAGCCGGCGCCGTCCATGGCCGCGGCTTCGAACAGCTCAACCGGGATGTCGGCCAGGAAGGACCGCATCATCCAGACTGCGATCGGCAGGTTCATCGCCGTGTACAAGATCAGCAAGTAGTTGATGTTGTCGAGCAACCCCAGGTACTTGGCGAAAATGTAGAGCGGCAACAGTCCGGCAACGGCGGGCAGCATCTTGGTGGACAGGAAGAAGAACATCGCATCCGTCCACTTCTTGATCGGCTTGACCGAGAGCGCATACGCCGCCGGGATCGCCAGCAAGATCACCAGAATCGTGGAGCTGATCGATGCGATCGCCGAGTTGGCCAACGGCGGCCACGGGCTGGCTCCGGAAGACGCGCCGAAGAACTCCTTGTAACCCTGCAGCGTGAGGGGCGCAAAGAAGCTGGGCGGGTTGGTTGATGCGTTCACCTCCGAGTGGAGGCTGGTCAGCACCATGAAGAAAACTGGAAACACGAAAAGGATGCCGATGGCCCAAGCGGCGATGCCAGCAATGGTGTTGCCGGCGCGGGAGCCGAGCCTCCGACCGCTCTCGGCGGATTTCTTGCGCTCGGCAGCGAGCTTGCTGGGGGCGGGAGCGAGTGCGCTGGTCATCAGGACTCCTCGAACAGGGTAGATACGGTACGCAGCAGGAACGTGGCGATAGCTATGGAGAAGATCACCACGACGACACCTTGTGCGGAAGCAAGACCGTAGTCCTGCGCGCTGTAGAGCGTCTCGTAGACGGTGAAGGGCAGGTTAGCGGTACCGAGCGAGCCGGCCGTCATGACGAAAACCGTGTCGAAGGTCTGGATGACATAAATCGAGCCGAGCAGGCCGCCGAGCTCGAGATAGCGGCGCATGTGCGGCATGGTGATCCAGCGGAAGGTCTGCCAAGGGCTGGCTCCGTCGACTGAGGCCGCTTCGAGGATGTCACCGGGTCGGGACTGCAGACCGGCCAGCAGGATCAGGGTCATGAACGGTGTCCAGTACCAGATCAGCTGGACCTCGATCGCCAATCGTGGAAAGTCGGTGATCCAGTCCGGCTGAGCATCGATCCCGAGCAAGGTCAGGATTCCGTTGAGCAGACCGTAAACGGGGTTGTAGATCGCGTGCTTCCACAACAACGCCGCGGCAACCGGCACGATCAGGAAGGGAGTGATCATCATGGTCCGCACCGCACCACGACCAAAGAAGTTGCGGTTCAACAGCAGCGAGATGCCCAGGCCTATGGCCAAGGAGACAATCACCACCGTCACGGTCAAGACGACGGTGAAAAACACGCTCGATCGCAAAGCTGGGTCGGTGAAGACCGTCGCGTAGTTGTTGAGCGTTCCGAAGGCGATCTCGTTGGGATAGTTGGCCTGCCAGTTCATGAACGAGATGATCAGTGTCGCCAGGAACGGGATTTGGGTCAGGATGATGGTGAATACCAGAGCTGGCAACAGTGGGAAACGGCGAGCCCAGCCCTGCTTGTTCATCCAGCGTTCGTTGAAGCTCGGTTTCGGCTCCTTCTTCTTGGCTGCCTTGGCCTCGGCCTTGGTGTCGAGGGGCGTCGCCGTTGTAGTGGCCATCTGCGCCATGCCTCCTTGTCAGGTGTGAGGTGAGCCGTGCCCTTCGACAGGTTCACGCCCTGCGTTGAGTTGTCGAACTTGATCTCGGACCTCCGGCAGGCTCACCTGCGATCCTGCGAGGTGAGCCTGCCGGCAAGTCCTGAGGTCCTGCTACTGGCCTTGGTACTTCTTCGAGACCACCTCGGCCAGCTTTTGTCCGTTGTTCAGGGCATCGTCAACACTCTTCTTGCCGGCGATGACACCCGAGATGTCCTGACTGACCTTGGTGCCAAGGTCGGGGAACTCCGGAATGTCGACGAACTGAATACCGATCGTCGGCCGCGGCTGGACGCCAGGGTTGACGGGGTCGGCTGCCTCGATCGCCTTCAAGGTCGGTTCGGCGAATGCCCCGGCTGCCTTCTTGTAGTCGGCGTTTTCATAGGTCGAAATGCGCTTGCCGGCCGGCACCGTTGCCCAGCCGTCCTGCGCGCCAACCAGCTCTTCGTACTTCTTCGACGAGGCCCAGGAAATGAACTTCCAGGCGTTGTCTTGCTTCTGGCTCTTCTTCTCGATTGCCCATGCCCAGGTATAAAGCCAGCCGGAAGACTTCGTCATTTTGACAGGGGCCTGAGCGTAGGCCATCTTGCCTTTGACCGGGGAATCAGGCGCCTCCAGGCTGCCAGCTGCCGAGGTGGCGTCATACCACATGGCCACCTTGCTCTGAGTGGTTGCTGTCAGGCATTCTGCGAACCCCGCCTGTGCCGCACCTGCCTCGCCGTGGGCTTTGACGAGATCGGTGTAGAAGGTGGTCGCCTGCTTGAACTCCGGAGCATTGACCTTGGCTGTCCAGTCCTTTTCGAACCAGGTGCCGCCAAAAGTGTTGACCACTGTGGTGAGTGGTGCGAACACTTCACCCCAGCCAGGCAGACCGCGCAGGCAGATGCCCTTCATTCCAGATTCGGCACCGTCCAGTTTTGCCGCCGCAGCCTGGACCTCATCCCAGGTCGGGTTGTCCTTGATCGTTACGCCCGCCTTGTCGGCGACATCCTTGCGATACATCAGGAACGACGACTCGCCGTAGAACGGCTCGCCGTAGAGCTTGCCGTCCGGGCCCTTCAATGACTCGGTCATTGCCGGGAAGATGTCGGCCTGGTTGAAGTCCTTGTCGTCCTTGTACGCCTGGATGTCATCCATAGACCACAGCCAGTTGTTCTTGGAGTACCAGGGGATCTCGAAGTTCGACAGCGTGGCCACGTCGAACTGACCGGACTGGTTGGCGAACTCCTGCGCCGCCTGGTTGCGCATCTCGTTCTCCGGCTTGACGGTGAAGTTCACCGTGATGCCGGATTCCTTTGTGAACTCGCCGGCGTGTTTCTGGAGGGCGAGCATCTGGGGGTTGTTGACCATCAAGACGTTGATCGTGTTGTCTGCACCGCCGCCACCGCCGCCGCCACCACCGCCGGCTCCGCCGGCTCCGGCACACGCGGAGGTTGCGACCAATAAAGCGGACAAGCCTGCGGCTGCCGCTACCTTCTGATTCCAGCGCATCTGGAGTCATTCCTTCCTGGTCGTCCCTCTTCAGGGGTCTGTTGCCTTAAGGCTTCTGGGCGCCTCATGGCCGCTTCATTTTGCTGATCGCGCAGCCACAGGAGGATTGCTGGCTGCATGCGAGCTTGCGCACCGGCGGTGCTTGGACATCGGTTTCCGTGCCGTCGGTGACCAGTAGTGCCTGAACGTGATGAGAATTGTGAAGAAGCCGCGAGCGGTTGGCCCGGCCCCGGTCGGGACATGCCTGCAGGCCGACCGGCTCGACTGATGTGTCATTGCGGCGGCCCTGGCGTTCAATCCTGATCTCACGCTGATCAGTAGTCCTTGCTCCGTACACCCCGGCTATGGATGCCTTGTTCTCCATGTATAACGGAAAGACCCCCGGCTTGCCCAGTCTTGTTGGAAGGAAGCCCGAATCATTTCGAAACTGCAACCTGTTGCTGTTGTGTTTGATTCGTTTGGCTGTGGAACTTGTGAGAGCAGGCGCCCACCTGGCCGTTGATCATCTGTGCCTGTGCTGAGGAATCGCCGCCACGACGACACTACGATTAAGAGGTGTCTGACATCCCTGTAGGCTCGCCGCCCGCCCCGCCTGGACGCCACGCCGCTCCGAGTGGATGGTATCCGGATCCGGTCAATTCGGCGCAGGAACGCTACTGGGACGGCTGGCAGTGGTCCCGTAACACCCGACCTACCGATCGCGCCCCGGCCGGGGGCCGCTTTGGGCAGGCTCCGTATCCGTCCTACCCTGCCCCTAACGCGAGCCGTCCTGTGACCGCGGTGCCGCGTACCGGTTCCCTGCAGGCAACCATGACAGCGGACGGCGTTGCGCTCGCATCGTGGTGGTCGCGGGCACTTGCGGTGATCATTGACTACGCGATCATTTCGGCGATTGTCAGCCTTGTCACCTTTCCGATCTGGCGATCGGTGTACGCGGCAATTGCCGGCTACTTCGAAGCGGTCGTAGCGGCCCAACGCTCAGGCGCCGCACCGCCAACCCTGAGCCCGACGGATCTGATTTCGGGGAGCAGTCAGCTGATCTTGACGGTTGCGACGGTCGGCGTTGCGATGCTCTACCACGTGGCCTTCTTGCGGTGGAAGTCGGCGACACCGGGGAAGTTGGTCTGCGGACTGCGGGTGGTGCCGGTTGATCGAGGCCTTGATCGGAGTCCACTCGCCTGGGGCTCGGTTTTCATCCGTTCTGCAATTTGGGTGTTGCCAGGCATCAGTTCATTCCTGAGCTTGATCACCGTCGTCGATGCGCTGTTCCCGCTCTGGCATCCCAAGCGACAGGCACTGCACGACATGGGCGCGAAGACCCAAGTGATACGTCGAGGCTGAACCTGCCGATATCTCAGGTCTGTCACGGTTCATCGGCAAAAGACTGGAACGGCCTAGACAGCGCAGTAGGTATGGCTATATTGAGCCGAGGTCGGAGCGTTCGGGGCGCTCTTACCCGCAGCCCACGGGCTCGGGGGCCACGTCCAATGGGGTTGTCGTGCTGCGTACGCGCCTTTTCAGCGCTCAGCCGCCATCCTGGCGGGACTTCTCACGTTGGTCGGCATCACTATGGTCGACATCGCGGCGATGCCGGTCGTGGCAGTCGCCGAAGCTACCGACGGCGCCTTGACCGTCATCGTCAACCGCGACATTGATGGCAACGGCAACTACAGCGGCGACATTGATCAGCCACAGCCGGGCATCGAGATCGCCGTCACCGACGCCAGTGAACACCGCGTCACTGGCATCACCGATCGGGACGGCCGCTTTGTACTTCGAGCGACAAACAAGCTCAAGGGCGGCCGATACTTCGTTGTCGCGAAGATCCCACCAGCGCTCAGTGAGCTGACGCCAGTCCCAGAGAGCAGTACGTTCCAACCGCTGAGCACAACGGTCGATGTGACTTCGGACAACCAGACGGTTCGGATGGGTATTGCGTTGGGACGCCCAGTCAGCCAGCCGACACCGCCTGAAGCTACCGGCGCGTCGCGCGGGTCAGATCGGCCCGGGCTTGCTCAGTTCGCGGTTGGTGATCTGGTTTGGCGTGACGACAATCGATCCGGCGTGCAGGACCCCGGCGAATCACCTGCTGCTCAGGTCAGCGTGCAGCTTCTCAATGTTGCCGGTGAGGTGGTGGCTTCGACGGTGAGTG
>JBKPEY010000438.1:0-2395 GCA_046744405.1 Actinomycetota bacterium | reverse complement strand
GGCTCTGCGGTCACGGACTCGATTTCGGCGCAGCCAGCCGACGTCGCGATCGCGACTGCGACCACGCAGCCAAGGACGGCTTTCCGGAGAGTTGTTCGGCGATTCATCAGAACGCCCTCCCCGGGCTCGCTGCTACCGCCTCCGGTTCTTCTTCAGGCGGCGGTGGCGCATCTTCGGCTTGTGGCGGAACCAGGTGTAGGTAAACCGATGGCAGCAGCAACAAGGCGACCACCAGCGTGCTCACCAAACCTCCCAGCAGCACTAGTGCAAGCGGGTGCAAGATCTCTAGTCCAGGGCGCGGACCCAGCACCACGAAGGGCAAGGCCACAGCTGCGAGCGCCGCGCCGCTGATGATCAAGGAGCCGAAGGGTTCCTCGGCCCTGCCGTGGACGGTTGCGGCGTCATCGTCGCGATTGCGGCGACCATCAGGACCCTGGATGGTGGTGAGCATCAGCGTGATATAGCGAGCTGCCAGGCCGAGAACCGCAAGCATTCCCAGCAGCGCACCTAAGCCGAACGTGCGTCCGCCGATGAGGCCGGTGAGCAGGCCGCCGGTCAGCGACAGTGGCAACGCCGCGGTTGCTACCAGGGCCAGCCGCCAGCTATTGAACGCGGCCTGGAAGAGCAGGAACGCGGCAATGATCGCTGCAATGGCGAAGCCGATCGCACGCCCGCTGTTGACTTCGTCTGCGGTGGAGTTGGTGATCACCTCCGCGTGGTACTCCAGCGGGAAGCTCATCGTCGCGAGCTGCTGCTCGAGATCGGCCGCGACTGCTCCGGCGCTGCGACCATCAAGATCAGCAACGACGTCCAGTCGGCGCGACACTGCGTCGCGGCGAATGACTGGCGGCGTTTGCGCGATTCTTACATCGGCAACATCGCCGAGCCGGATCTGACCGCCGCCTGGCCGATCGATGAGCAGCGACTGCACGGCAGCGACGCTGTTCCGAGTGGCGGGCGTTCCGAGCACGATGACATCGAAGACCTTTTGATCCTCGAAGACACTGCCAACCTGAATGCCCTGCAGCAATGTCGCTTCGGCGCGACGCACGGCACCAGGTGAAATGCCGACCTGTTGAGCCTTGTCCAGATCGACCTCGATCTCGATCGTCGGCTGGGTGACAGCACCTTCAACACGCGGGTTTGCAACCCCACTGATCTTGGTCATCAGTTGCTGCACCTTCGCGGCTTCGGCAGCAAGTACCTGAGGATCTTCACCGAAGACGCGGACGGCGATAGGGGTGTTCAGCCCGGTGAGGACATCCAGCCCGCTGCCGGTCACGGTATTCGTGCCCGTCTGCAGGCTCCCAACGTCCCGCATTTCTTGGGTTGAGTAGGGCACAACCTCGGCGGTCATACCCGGCACGTCGCGGACCGTGTCCTGAATCGCGGACACCGTTTCGGAGTAGTCCGCATCACCTGCAATAGCGACCCAGATATCACCGGAGTTGACGTTGACCACACGATCACCGGTTATCGCCCGGCCAACCGTTGCGCCAACCCCGGTGACTCCTGGCACGGACCGCAGCGAATTGCCGATCTCGGTTGCCCGCTGACTCATCGCTTGGGCTGAAACCTCAGGCGCGCCCTGCAGCCTGACCACGACATTCCGATCCTGGAAGCTGGGAGTCACGGCCATATTGATGAATGGCAGAATCACGGCCGCGACGAGGCCGCATGCGGCAGTGACGAGCAACGCCGGACGAAGGCTGCCGGAGAACCGTTGCAGTCCGCTGCGGTAGCGGGCAGCGAGCCAGTTCACAGGCCCAGACGGTGATCCAGCCTTCGGCTGCCAGCGTGCGAACATCAGGCTGCTCAACGCCGGGCCCACAGTCATACCGACGATCAAGGCGGCCAGGACTGCTGTCGTGTACGCCGCCACCATCGGGCTGAAGAATGCTCCGGGCCGGCCCTCGAGCACCGCCACGGGAAGAATCGCCAGCAGCGCGATGAGGCCGGCATAGATCAGCGGCCGGCGCACGATTGCCAGCGCCTGCTGAATGCTTACCCATGTCGGCTCCGCATCCGGGCTGTCGCTCCGAGCGCGCAACCGGCGTAGCACCGCACCTTGTGGTGTAACTGCCTCGTCGACAACGATTGCGACGGCGGCCGCAAGACCGGCGACGACCAGTGCGTTGATTCCGTAACCTCCGAAATTGAGTACCAGAGCAGCGCTGATCACTGACAACGGCACCGTGATCACGCCGACGAGCACCGCGCGCCAGTGGAAGCGCACTGCCAGCAGGGTAAGAAGCAACAGTCCGGCACTCAGTGCGATCGCGAGGCCGAGATTGTCGCCAGCGGCTGCGACGTAGTCAGATGGCGCGAACCAGGAAGTGTCGGTGTTGATCCCGGTGAGCCCAGGGCGAAGTGTCTCGAGCGCGTCCTGGACGCC
>JBKPEY010000284.1:0-3622 GCA_046744405.1 Actinomycetota bacterium | reverse complement strand
GGTGGCGTCATTGGACCAGACGGCTACTGCCAGACCTGCGGCACCAAGGCGCCCACTGAGCGGGACCATTACACCGAACATCCGGCGTCCTGGGTTGCTGCGTGCTGCGACCGCGGCATGCGGCATCACCGAAACGAAGACGCCACGGCTGTCGCGGCCGAACCAAGCCCGGGGTCCCGCGCGGTGCTGGTGGTCTGTGATGGGGTGTCCACCTCCGTCGACTCCGATGTAGCCAGCCTGGCGGCTGCACGTGCGGCACGGGAGGTCTTAGTGGCGCACCGGCCGGCCGGCCTGGGGACACCGGCCAGTCGGGTAGCTGCCATGTCAAACGCTCTGGTCAAGGCGGCTGCTTCAGCCAATGCCGCCGTGATCGCAAGCACTGCAGCCGGTAGTGAGAACGCCGCCTCCTGCACGTTCGCAGCGGCGGTTGTGGAAGGGGATCTGGTCGTGTTCGGCAACGTCGGCGACAGCCGGCTCTATTGGATTCCAGACCCTGGCTCGAGCGGTGAGCCGAACGAATTGAGCGTTGACGACTCGGTCGCGCAGGCGCGAATCGCAATGGGAATTCCCCGCGACGAAGCTGAAAACGGCCCGCAGGCTCATGCCATCACCAAGTGGCTCGGACGCGACAGCCCCGACTTCTCGCCACGCACCGGCTCGGTGACTGTCGGTTCACCTGGGTGGGTTCTGGTCTGTTCTGACGGATTGTGGAACTACGCTTCCGAAGCCGGCGCGATCTCCTCGCTTGTTGCCGATCTGAACCCTCCGAACTCCGATCCGCTTGCCCTCGCAGTAGCTCTCGTTGATTGGGCCAATAGCCGCGGCGGCAAAGACAATATCTCGGTAGCCCTAGCACGTATCTGATGTCCTGGCTGGCGTTGTTTGCCCACCGGGCATACTGAACCGACTAGCCAGCATGCGAAAGGAAAGTTGATCATGGCCGACTTCACCGCCGAGGTGTTTCAGAACGAGTTCCTCCCCGACGGCGGCACCGATGTCAACGCCATCGTCACGATCACCTGCCGGGGGGCAGGATCGGCCGGGCAGACCGGGTCGGGGGATGCGGGAGAGATCATCATCGTCGATACCTCGGGCTCGATGGGCCGGAGCAAGCTGGAGGCGGCCAAGGTGGCAGCCTCCGCGGCGGTTGATCAGATACTCGACGGCACCTGGTTTGCGGTGGTGGCCGGTACCCATCAGGCCTATCTAGCGTTTCCCCTGGTACGCGCCGGTCGGGGCATGGTCCAGATGGACAGCAACGCCAGGCAGGCCGCTCACCTGGCCATCAGCCAATTTCGCTCCGACGGCGGCACCGCAATGGGAACATGGCTGAGCCTTGCTGGCCGACTCTTCGACTCCGTACCAGGCCTGGCACAACGGCATGCAATCTTGCTCACCGACGGCGAAAACCACAATGAGACGCCCGAGCAGCTGACTAACGCGATCATGGGCGTAACGGGGAAATTCCAATGTGACTGTCGAGGCGTAGGTGTCGATTGGCAGGTTGCTGAGGTACGCCGCATCGCCCAGGCTCTGTTGGGCAGCGTGGACATCATTCCGGAGCCTGATCAGATGAGTGAGGTCTTTGCCGAGCTGATGCAACAGTCGATGAGTCGAGGCGTGGCAGACGCGCAGCTGCGGGTGTGGGCGCCGCAGGGTGCACAGGTGCTCTTCGTGCGTCAGGTGTCGCCGACGGTGGAAGACCTGACCTCACGCCGCGTCGAGGTCAATCCGCTCACGGGCGGATACCCGACTGGATCCTGGGGCGATGAGTCCCGCGATTACCACATCAGCGTGCGGCTAGCCGCAAAAGCCATTGGGCAAGAGCAGCTCGCCGCCCGTGTTCAACTGGCAGTTGCTAGCGAGGTGGTCGCCCAGGGATTGGTCAAGGCGAAGTGGTCTGATGACGAAGGGCTCACCACTCGGATCAATCCTGAAGTAGCCCACTACACCGGCCAGACCGAGCTTGCGGAGGTCATTCAAGAGGGCTTGGCCGCCAAGGCTGCTGGTGATGAGGAGACCGCCACGGTGAAGTTGGGCCGCGCCGTACAACTGGCAGCCGAAACCGGCAATGAGGAGGCGACCACTCGATTGCGCAAGGTGGTCGACATCGAGGATTCCGAAACCGGTACCGTGCGTCTGAAGCGCGCGGTGGAGAAGGCCGATGAGATGGCCTTGGACACTGCATCGACCAAGACGACCAGGATCAGGGGATGATCGCTCCCCTCGACCAGGAGAATGTACGATCCATGATCTTCATTTCGACCACGTCGATGAACCCGAGACCAGGTGGTATCCGATGATCGCGGTGTGTCCAGCAGGCCATTCGTCCTTGGCCCAGGACTATTGCGATGTCTGTGGTCTGGCCATTGACCCCGAACTGGCGCCGACTCCTACCTTGGCCAGCACCGCACAGGCGGCCGCAACAACCAGCTCGCAACCAGGACGCCAGCCCTGTCCCAACTGCGGCACGGACAACCCAGTCGATGCCTTGTTCAGCGAGAACTGCGGCTATGACTTCACCACCGGAACGATGCCTCGCCCGCTCGCCGAGTCGATGCCCGCACGTGCTGCCCCCGCCGATCAATCACCAACAGCACAGCCTGTGCCCGGGACTGCCGGCAATGGCAGCCAGGCTCCAGAGATCTTTGACTGGGTGGCCGAGGTATGGATAGATCCTGCCTGGTATGAAGCCCAACAAAGCCCCGACCCCATGCCCTCTCCCGGTCTTCCAGTCGTAGTCCCACTGCGGTCAAAGTCGATCTTGGTAGGTCGTATGTCACGTAGCCGGAATATCCATCCTCAGATCGACTGTGAGCCGGACTCAGGGGTCAGTCGGCGCCAAAGCCAAATGACCACCGACGGCAGCCGCTGGTGGGTGGAGGATTTGGACTCTGCCAACGGAACCTTCGTTGCCGCGGCCACGGATCCAATTCCGAGCAACCCGATTCCGGTTGGCGTGAAGCATGAGCTTGCTTCCGATGATCGGATCTATGTTGGCGCCTGGACCCGGATCGTGATCCGGCGAGCGACCGAGGACGAGAAGGCAAGTCTGAGTTAGAGTTCCGATTCCCGCAACGCTTTGCGCGAACATCGCGTGGTATCGCGTCCAGGGTGTGGCACGGTTACTCCAGTGTCACCCTGCGGCACGTCAGCTCTCACCAGGAGGAACAGTGGAGGTCAAGGTCGGCATTCAGCACGTCAATCGAGAGATCGTGGTGGAGAGCGCCGAGTCGGCTGCCAACATCGAGAAGGAACTGCTCAGCTCAATCGCAGATGGCGGTGACAAGGTGTTCACGCTCACCGACGAGCGCGGACGCAAGGTATTGATACCTGTGCACAAGATCGCCTACGTCGATTTGGGTGAGGAGAACGCCCGGCACGTGGGATTCGGAGCGGTGTAAGCCGCCGTCGGCTTCGAAAGCGGTCAGAGACGCCATCGGATCGGCCACAACTCATGCCGTTTGCGACCACCTATGCCTGAAACAGCCTCTTCTAGGCTTGCAAACCCAGCTTGGTCATGCGGCGCGTGTGGTTCTCGACCAGACGCGAGAACATCCGGCTGATCGCGGCGAGATCCATGCCAGGACGGTCCACTGTTCCAGTCAGCAGAGAAGTGAGC